>JAUPKV010000455.1 GCA_030837265.1 Methanobacteriota archaeon | reverse complement strand
GATGTAGGTCTCATAAACATTTTCCCAGACCTCATCAGTGATAAGGTCTGGACTGGTAACTTCCCAGCCCCAGAGGTTATCAACAAATTCAGCAAACATGGAGCCTCCAGAGTAGCCCGACTCCTTCATACCTTCTATCCACTTGTCATTATAGTAAGTGGAGCGCAGGTTCTTGTAGATATACTCTTTGAGAGTGACCATTTCAGCAGCATCCGGGTCCCTGGTATCCGAAACATACATCTCGGGATATTCCCCTGAAAGATAATAGACCGCCAGGTTCAGCCCTCCGAAATACTGGAAGAAATCGTCATTATCAAAGGCATCATAGAGGTTTGAGGTTGAGGAATGAACGGAAGCGTCCGCAGCTGCAAGGTTTGAAGATAATAGCTCCGAACTCTCATAACCCCACAGATCACTGCCGTAGGCATACCCCATGGTGTTCAGGTAAAGTTCTGCAATCGCAGATTCATCATCCCAGCTCCCGCTTGACTCGATCAGATTGGAAACCCCAAGCTCATAGGTCCCATCTTTCACAGCGAAACAGCGCATGGTAGAAAGAGTATCTGCAAGGGCAGCAGCCTCTGTAGCATTTCCGGTCTCATTTAAGTATTCCATGTACATTTCGTCATATGTGACTCGGGTGCTTTCATTCACATAGTTAGGATAGTTGACAGTCGGTGCAAGGTTTGCAAGCTTTACCGCATCATCAATCATCTGGATTTTCTCCGGAAAAGCATCCCGCATCCCTGCCGTTACGTAAACAATGTTTATCCGCGGCCTTCCAGGCTTTGAAGAGTCATAGCCGGGCAAGAGCTCTTCTTCAGGAATCAGTTCCAATCCCTGAATTACCCCGTTATCGTTCCAGACAGGCTTTACCCCTAGAAGGTAGAGTACTTCAGCTTCGAGGGTTCCGTGATCCTGAATAAAGTCCACCCCGAACCTGGAGAATGCGACCTTGTGCGGATAATCCCCGTGTTTTTCGTAATAGTCCACAAGCAGTTCCTGGGCCATGAGCTTCCCCGTTTTCCATGTGGCTTCTGAAGGATAGAGCTCGGAGTTTATCCCATAGAAGTTCCGGCCCGTGGGTACGGCATCCGTCCTGGATACAGGGTCATTCCCAGGTCCTGGAGGAATGTAGCAGCCTTCGAGGGCAGAAAGGATGCGGTCAAGTTCTACATCCGAATCAAGAAGCCTCTGTTTGTACTCAAGTCCGGTAAGAAGGTCCCCGCTTATCGTGTCATTTGCATTCCCATAGATGGCTATCTGTGCCTCTTCAGGGGTGGAATTCATGACAATGACCTCCCTGACCATCCTGTCGACCTTTGTGTCGGTCAGGGGGATGCCTAATGGGTATTCCGTAGTATTCGAATAGAAAGCTGCCTCAACTCTGGATTCAAAAGAGCTGCCAAGCATTGAACGGACCATGTATGCCAGTTCATCCCAGTGAGGGTAAAGGATCTGATTCCTGTACTCAAGCCCGCTTTCAAGGTCAGATGTTACCGAGGAATTATTCCAGCCGTATAGCCTGTTCTGGGCTTCTTCGGAGCTTTCACCTCCGCAAATTACATTCCAGAGGAGAGCATCTGGTTTTGTATCGTTTTCCGGAATTCCTTCAGGGTATTCAGTGAAATTTGAATAGAAGGCGGCTTTAAGGTCAGCTTTGAATTCTTCCCCAACTAAAATCTTTATGAGAGAGAACAGTTCAGAGTCATCAGGTTCGAGTACTGATTCAAGATAGCCAGCCCCGCGTTCAAGGTCCGAACTTACCAGTGAATCATTCTGACCATAGACCAGGTTCTGAGCTTCCTGCACATCCGTTCCGTTACGTACCACTTCCCAGACCAGAGTATTGACCTTCGTATCATTTTCAGCGACTCCCTCCGGGTTCCCCTGATAAAAAGCATTTGTCACATTGTCCTCAAAACCGCTGCCCAAAAGAGCCCGAATAATGCCGGTAAGTTCGTCTCTCTGTGGATCAAGGCTGTCACAGGGAGGTACTTCGGACAGGACATGCATGCCGTATGGTATACTATCCCCCTCTATCTCTTCGATGTACTCGTGCAGGACATCCCTTACGAAGGTCTCGAACTCGGTGGTGTTATAGGCACTCAGTTCACTCACATTGGTTCCAAGTTCCTCGTCAAGAGAAAGACTTTCCATTTCATCAATAATCTCCATCTGGTAAGCGACCCTGGTCTGATCGTTCATTTCCAGCCCGTAATACTCCTGCACGAGTCTTGTAATATTTTCCAGTTCGGCATACCCCCCTGCTCTCTCCAGAGTAGGTGTCAGGTGGTCGATAATAAGGGCATTTCCACGATATTCTGCAGTCAACCCTTCTCCAACATTGGCCACAATGTATGGGTAAATATTGGGCAGGTCCCCAAGCAAAATAGGTGACCATTCGCTCGTCCTGTTCATCCCGCAAGACTGGCCTGGCAGCCACTCATGGGTACCGTGGGTCCCCATGTGAATGACCGCATCAGGCTTGAATTCATTATTTAACCACATGTAAAAGGCAATGTACTGGTGAGTTGGAGGGACTTCACTGCTGTGGTATAGAGCATCTTCATCCTGGAAAAAACCCCTTGCAGGCTGAGGCATAAGCCATACATTTCCGCAGCGGATAGCAGGAAGTACAATATATCTTCCACTGCTGTTTTCCCATATCATGGGGCTGGAGCCCAAATCTGATGATTTGTTCCAGGGTTCCCCCCATTTTTCTATCACTGATGTCTGAAGCTCTTTTGGAAGGGTTTCGAACCACGTATGATATTTTTCGATAGGTACCAGTTCAACACCCCAGTCTTCCCGGTTTTCTACAAGATAGTCGAGCATGCCTTCAGCCCAGGAGCCGGCGTTGTAGCCCTGGAGCATTAACCGGTCCAGAAGTTCGTCCGGGTTCTCAGGAACATAATCTACATCATAGCCATTTTTAGCCATCATTTCAACAAGCTTACTCATGCTTGTTATACCGTCGAGATAGCTTGCGGTTCCGATATTGTCTTTGCCCGAAGGATAGTTGTAGTAGATAACAGCCACTTTCTTTTCTGAATTCCCCTTGAGCTTCAGTTCGGCCCATTTGATAGAGCGGTTTGTAATCCAGTCAACCTGGGCAGGTATCGGGACGTACTCATAAAATCCAATGGTACTGTTTTTGACGCTTTCTCCAACAACGATGTACTCAAAGATCCCATCCAGGTCAGGGAGGATAGTTTTGCGTACGACCTGGTCGGTGGGAATCCCGCGGCTGGCATCTGCAGGGTCCGAGTCTTCGGATTCCTCGACCACGATACCACATAAGACCGGAACATTAAGATTTTTAAGTTCTTCAACTCCCTTTTCAGGATTTTCATAATTGAGCCTGAAACTTTTAAGGGAAATCATACACTGGACAAGAGGAACACCATTTTCATCACAGTAATATTCTGTGATGTTATCGAAAGTGTCAAAACCCGCAATCACATTGCAGTCCTTGTTTTCAATATCCCGGATAAGAGCGTCCACAGCTCCTGTATACCCGTTTTGCAGGTCGGTCCTGTGGAACCAGATGCCGATGGTAGGCCTTTCCGGGTTATACCGTTTATGGTTTTCAGAATCAAGTTCGTACCAGTCCAGGTATGTTGATGTATCCTCAAAATAAAAGGACTCGTTTTCAGAGCAGGGATAATAAATTCCCGCGAGAGGGATACTGCTGCCGGAACTTTCAATGTAGGTCCAGCTTCCGGTAAGGTCCGGGTTATTGCCGTATGTTTTGGAAAGATAGATCAATATATTCTCAGCGTTTTCGAGCCCTTCTGAATCTGTACTCATATTGAGGTAATACATGCAAAAGGTATCGTTTTCCGAACCGTTATAGGCATAATCCACATAGTCAGGAGCAAGGGAAGGGGGGTCAAATGAATATATATCTATAATTGTGCTTCCATTTGCATGCGCCGTTTCTAAATATTCACCGAGGACTTCATGGATACTGCTGTTCAGCATATCGCAGATAATTACATCCTGCATTTCTATAAGTCCTGATTCTCCGGCAAGAAGTATGCCATTATCTGGATCGGAGCTATTATTATATGCGTCAAGGTTCACAAGTTCAATACTGGAACTATACGGGTTTGCCTCGCTTGCAAGTTCTAAGGCCGGGTTGGTCCCAAACCCTATGTACATTATACGAACCAGATCCCAGTCATTGGTTATCTCCGGGCGGTTAGCATAGTTTTCCGCAAGGTAGTGAAGCAGGTATTCGGCATTCTTCTGCCTGACAGTCCCGTCGGTGCCCATGTATCGATAGAAATTACATATTGGGTCATCCGCAGAGCCGTCGGAGATATAATTAAAGTAAACTGGAGTGCCCGAGGAATTGAGACTTATAAAAGCCGTGCCTCCGGTGTGAGCCTGCCAAAAAGTATCGTTTAGAGACTCGTAAACTGCAGGTGAAAGCTGGTCACAGAATACTACATTCTGGTCCTCGATAAGGCCGCTTTCGACGGCTGCCAGCAGGTCAGCACCCGGACTTCCTGTGTTGTCGTATGCCATGATGCTGGTAAACTCAATCAAATTGCTGTAGCGGCTGTTGTTAGCTGCTATTTTGAGAGCATCGCTCGTCTCAGGGCCCAGGTACATAATTTTGATTTTTCCTGATTCTTCGATGGTCCAGTCCTCTGTCAGCTTCGGACGGAAGCCGTATTTTTTTGAAAGATAAATCCGCAGGTTTTCAGCATTGTTTTTTTCGTCTTCGGTTTCAATGCCCATATTATCATAGTAATAACCTATTGCAGTATCATATTCTACCGGTCCCCCAAACTCTCCTGTAGTTGTTTCGCTGGTTTCGTAAGCATACGCATAGTTATAATAATTTTTCCAGTTGAAAGGCTGATCCTGGGGATGGATATCTATTATATAAACTCCTGCACTGCAGATATCCGAAAACAGGTTGGGATCATAATTGTAAATTGAACTGGAAAGATTATCACATATCAGGACATCCTGTTCTTCAAGAAGGCCGCTCCCGGCTGCAGCAATCAGTTCATCTCCGGGGCTATTCCCTGCTTCATCATATGCTTCAAGAACCCTGAATTCTATATCATCCCTGTAACGGCTAGTTTGATTTGCCAGTTCCAGAGAAGGGCTCCCATTGTGTCCCAGGTAAAGGATTTTAATTTTTGCCCAGTCCTCCTGATTCGCAAGGCTTACATTCCATTCGGCGGTGATATCCGACCTGTTTGCATACTCTTTTGCGAGACATATAAGCAGTTTTTCCGCATAATCAAGGTCTGTTCCACTGCTTCCCATTCTGTCATAATAGTAACGAACCGGATTTTTCCTCGAATCCCCATATATATAATCAAAATATTCAGGCTCATCTTCAGACCGGATGTCAACAAAGACAGTCCCTTTATCGTGGGCCCTTTCAAGTTCATCTTTTACACTCTCATATATAGGGCTGTAAAGCATATCGCAAAGTATGACATCCTGCTCTTCTATAAGCCCGCTATCAGCTGCTTCCTGCAAGGAGGAACTGTATGCATTGACATTAGTGAAATTTATGTATTCGTGATAATCATTTGTAGTGCTGGCTTTTTCCAGGGCATAGTTTTCTCCATAACCCAGATACATTATATTTACCTGATTTTCCGCAGCTGAAACAGCCGGTACAAGTAAAAAAACAAACAATGAAGCTAGTAATAAACTGTGTTTCATATTATCCCCTGTGATGTTTGAGAATCTCAGGTGCCCCGGAAGAAGACTGTCGTGATGCAGGCGCTTTTGTTACATTTCCGCCCTGAGCCGCACTGAATTTTATAAACCTAATTATATGAAAAGTTCAGCAAATCCAGGTTTCAAAAGGTGAAGCTGGAAACCTCTCGGTATCTTACAGGGGACAGAAACAAAAGTACGAGGAAGTCGTTTTTTCAACTTTAAGTGCACCGTCACCTGATCTTAGCATATTCTCGGAGAATTTACAGCCGGAACTTAAGCCAAAAGACGGAATATAAGAAAGCAGGATCGTCAACCGGTTCCTTTTAAACTATTTATTTATGCTCAACGATAAGAGAAGAAAATATAAAAAAAACAGTTTTTGGATTACAAGCATTAGTCGTTTGAGTTACACAATCAACCAGAAAATGTTTCTTATATGTGGTAGGAATTGAGACATATGGCACTCAGACTTAAACCTGGATACATATTTACTGAAGCTTCAATCTATATAAAAAGCATTTGGATATATGGCGCATGTTCGTCTATAAGGTTCGTCTATATAATGTAATCCTAACAATTTAACAGATTATCATATTATCTTTAAGTTTCAAACTTGTTATCCTTTTTATCAGGTTTATATTCTGTGACTCCAATAAGTAAATCCTGGAAGTAAAGGTGTTAGGTAGTTTAACTTGGCTGTTTAATAGTAGACAGAGAGAACAAAAGTTGAGCTTACACATCGAATACTTCTTGCTGAATTGCCAGTTAAACCTGAGCTGAAGACGTAGTGAATAACTAACGCATCAAGAGTTCATGCGGGGGATACTAAAAAAGAGGTCTCAACTGCATGAACCCTAATCCCCCTTTGATAAGAACAGTTCTAATAAGTTTACATTAATAACTTAAAAGGACTTAATTAATATCAAATAAAAGTTTCAGTGAACTGGTTTTCTATAACTGTTGGCTATAGGTTATGTTTTTCCTTTTTTATTGCTAGTAATCAGAAGTTTCTTCGATTAACTAATTTTTAGCAGGCTGACCAGTTTTGAAAACCATTTAGAAAAAGAACCCACATCCACTTCCCGCAGAAGTCCTGAAATATTGCGATCCCGGACCTGTGGAAAGTGGAACATGAGGCATATATATGTTGGACAAAATAAGCAAAAAAAGTTTCGCCACAATACTCTTCGTGAGCATGATGGTCCTGGCGATGCCAGCCACGGCAGCCGCAGCGACCGACTGGGCTCAGTTCCATGCAGACAACAGCAACAGTGGATACAGCTCTGATGAAGCACCTGATACGAACAATACCTTATGGATTAACAGCACTGCAGGTGCAATCCCGGGGTCTTCACCCATAATTGTGAATAATAAAGTCTACCTGAACTGCAATGAAACAATAACGGCTTTTAATGTCAACAATGGAGAATATAATGGGGGCCATTCAGGTCCATCCAATGGTACCTACTGGTCCTGGGCTTCTCCCTGCTGGGATGATGCCATGATAGTTGCTGTCAGCCCTCTCTCAACTTCATGCAACGGCGGCCCTCTTGCAATAGAAATAATAAACAACGAAAAAAGCTGGGTAGTCCAGAGCGACTTTAGCGGACAGTATACTTGTTACGAAAACGAAAAAGATGAACTTGACGAATGGACTGAAACAGAAAAGTGGACT
>JAUPKV010000454.1 GCA_030837265.1 Methanobacteriota archaeon | reverse complement strand
TGGTACTTTTTTCATTACATATCGGGACTATTAAAAGAGCGACCATTGTTATTTTGCTAATCATACCCAGGCAAGGCAGAGGCATTTTGAATTAACAACATGAATATGAAAAAAAGTAATGCGATAATAAGTGTTAACCAGTCTCTTTTCTTCATGGAAAGCTCATGTATGGAGGTTCTTCTTTTTCCTTGATATCCCCTACTTTCCATTGCAAGCGCCAGTTCTTCCGCATCTCTTATTATCCCCCATAGCAAAGGAATTGCGAGGGCAGGAACCGAGCGGAAAGGATTTCTTACAAAATCCATTCCTCTTGCAGCCTGAGCGGCTTTCGTCCGCTCAACTCTCTCAAATAGGAGGGGAATAAAGGCTATAGAGATGTTCATCATTGTAGCAAGATCAAAGGAACTTATCCCCAGCCAGCGAAGAGGCAAAGGTCTGAGCATTTTTTCAACTCCGCATGTGATTGCGGAAGGATCGGTACTGGCTGTTAGAAGGGCTGCGAAAAGCAAAAGAAGTGTGAATCGAGCAGCAAAACTGAGCCCAGTCTCCAATCCTTCCATACTCGGCTTTAGGATCCAGAATGAAGCAAAGGGTTCTCCTCCTGAAAAGAAGAGTTGTGTAAGAAATATAAAGGTAATAAAAAGTATCATAGGACTGACTGCCCTGAAGAGTATACTCATTGGTAAACGTGAGAGTAGAGCAAAGAAGAAGAAAAGCATGAATAGAGCCCCTATTCCCAAAAAATTCTCAATCCTGAAAGCCAGTATCCCAAGTAGCATTAATACTATAATTTTGGTCCTGGGATCCAGCTTGTGGATGGGTGAAATTCCGGGCACATAACTGAAGACTGGTTCATGCATATTTTCACCATTTTTTCATTTTTTGTGATTGTTCACAATTTTTATCGTGATAACTTGCAATTTTTATCGTGATCATTCTCGGTTATTTATTTTCACGATCCCTTTCAATTATTGATTTCACTCTCAGTATCTCTTCAAAAGCATCTTCCAAAGTAAATAAGGCAGGATTGACTGGCAAGCCCCTGTCTTTGAGTTCCCGCATAATGGATGCAATGGGTGGAAGAGGACCACAACCGGTTTTGAGATAATCGTCTCTGCTTCCCTGGAAAGCTATCTCTCCCTCCTTTACAAGCACTATTTTTTGAAGCAGGGGAAAAAATCCTTTTAAGTTATGAGTTACTACTATAACTGCAGTTCCCAAATCGTTTATCTTTTTTAAAGTCTCAAGGATCTCTCTTTTCCCAATTGGGTCAAGTCCTGTTATGGGCTCGTCCAGTACGAGATAATCCGGTTTGAGAGCAAGAGCGCTTGCGAGCGCTACACGTTGCATTTCCCCTCCACTAAGCCGGAATGGGTTTTTGTAAAGCATTGCCCTGTCAAGAGAAACAGCTTCAAGAGCCTCAAGAACCCTTTCTTTTGTTTCTTTTTTCGAGTACCCGAAGTTAAGAGGGCCGAATGCTATTTCGTCGTATATAGTCCTGCAAAATAGCTGATCTGCTGGCTGTTGAAATACCATGCCTACCCTATGCCTTGCCTCTCTTGACGAAGGGTTATGACCATCCACCCTCACAGATCCTGTATCGGGAATTACCAGTCCGTTAAACATTTTTAGAAGGGTTGATTTGCCTGCACCTTTTTCTCCCAAAATTCCTATAAACTCCCCTTTCTCTATCTTCAGGTTAATCTCTTTTAATGCAGAGGTCTCAAGTGGAGTATTCCTGGAGTAGGAAAAATTTACGTTTTCAAGAATAATTGACATATCTCCTCTGCAAAGCTATGGGGTGAAGAGATTTTATCCCAGGGAATTTCAATTCCGCAAGTTTTCAAACGGGCTGCAAGCTCAAGCATGGAAGGTAGACTAAATCCAAGCTTCTGAAACACAGGGTCCGAAAAAATGCTTTCAGGTTTCCCTTCAAGCATTATCTTTCCTTTTTCCATCACAATAATCCTATCTGCAGCATAAAGCTCTTCGAGATTATGAGTGATATAAACTACAGTTTTTCCATTTCTCCGGAGTTTTTTAATACGTTCTAAAATAGCTGCTCCGGAATTCGGATCAAGCATTGAAGTTACTTCATCAAAAACCAAGCATTCGGGTTCCATTGCAAGAACCCCTGCTATTGCCGCACATTGTCTTTGTCCCCCGCTCAGAGTTTTTGGGGAGCGATATCTGTATTTTTCAAGCCCTGTATCGGCAAGGATCGCATCAATACGCCTGCGGATTTCTGCAGTAGGAAGGCAAAGGTTTTCCAGGCCGAAAGCCAGGTCTTCTTCAACGGTCCTACCAACAAACTGGGTCTCAGGGTTCTGAAATACGATACCCACCACCTGCCGAATTTGAGGGAGTTTAAAAGAATCATGTGTATCCATACCCCTCAGCGTTACCTTGCCTTTCTGAGGTGTGAGAAGCCCGTTGAAATGCAGAGCAAGCGTGGACTTACCACTGCCATTTTTCCCGATTATCGCTACAAATTCCCCTTTGCTAATCACCAGATTTATATTTTCTAGTGCAGGGGTTCCATCAGGATAACTGTAACTTACTTCATCAAGCTTGATCATATTTATCTGAACAGAAAAAAATTTAAATTGAATGTTATAGTTCATAATTTGAAACAATATATGTAGCTACCGCTGTTTTTACGATCTCCCCTGGCAGAAAAGGGATAGCACCGAGAGTTAAAGCTACTCCGAGCCCGATCTGTGCCACTATCATCAACTGAAGAACTCCACATAAATAAATAACAAAGATTCCTGCGCTCATGTTAAGAGTATTGACTAGCAGAGGAGATCTGGTAGATTTTTCAGTTTTCTCGGATAGTTTTCCTATACTGTAAGCAGCCAGGATGAAACCGATTATGTACCCGCCAGTAGGCCCAAGAAGCACCCCTATCCCGGAACTGCCTCCTGCAAAGACAGGAAGCCCTGCAATGCCAAGAAGAGAGTATACTATCATACTAAGGCTTCCCCATTTACTTTTCAGGATGCAACCGGCAAGCAAGACAAAGAATACCTGAAGTGTGACAGGTACGGGAGAAAACGGAATAGGAATTTGTATATAAGCGCCTGCGGCAGTAAGAGCTGCAAATAGGGATGCAAAGACCATCATTCTCAGTTCGGGAGTTTGGGATGAATAGGACTTACTCTGTTTTAATTGCACACTTCTTCCTCTGTCATTTTTATTTTTAAGGAACACTAATTACTCTTAATCTTCTTATCCGTCGGTTAAATAGCCCGCTAAATAAAGGATATTTAACAGGAATGTCCATCTAATAAAGGGTATTGTGACCTGATTAGAGAGTATTGTCAACCTAATACAAACGGATGGTTTACATTAGATTTAAAGCTTTCCAAATAAGTTATCTTGTTTTGGGCGGCTTTTACGAGGTTCAGAGCGATAATTAGATATAGGTCTAATGTTCCTATAAAGGATGCCTTCCGGAAATACAGGTTCTGCAGACAGTTGAATGACTGTTTCCTTTAGAAATTGTCTTGTGGGCGCGTGGCCTAGCCCGGATATGGCGGCAGCCTCCTAAGCTGTAAATCGGGGGTTCAAATCCCTTCGCGCCCGCTAAACTTTTTTAATTTAACTGAATGTTCAGAAAAAGAGGCAAGTTTCGTTTAATCCGGAAAAATCTTAATAATTATAGAGAAATTATTATCTGAAAGGAATGGTCTCGCAGCTTATAATATGATAGAAGGCATATGTTCAGAATGGCATATGTTCAGAATGGCACATGTTCAGAATAATAGTTCTAAAAACGTTAATGAAAATCAAATTCAAGTTCAGAGGAAATATAAATTGATTCGAAAAGCCAGGGTAACTGATGTAGTTGTAATGAAACAAATTATCAGTTCTTATTCCAAGGATGAGCTCATGCTTGCCCGTTCCTTGAGTGAGATGTATGAGAGCATCAGGGATTACTATGTATATGAGACTGATGGTGAAGTCGTAGGCTGTTGTGCCCTTCACGTTGTCTGGATAGACCTGGCAGAGATACTTGCCCTTGCCGTAAAACCCGTATGCTCAAGAAAAGGAATCGGCTCAAAGCTTGTATCTGCCTGTCTTGAGGATGCCCGACAGCTTAGTATGAAGGAAGTCTTTGCCCTTACTTACGTGCCTGAGTTTTTCGCGACTCTGGGCTTTGAAATTGTAGATAAAAACAGCCTTCCCCGGAAAATCTGGACTGGTTGTTTGAGGTGTCCCAAATTTCCGGACTGTAATGAAATTGCAGTACTAAAGTCAATTGATTCCTGAAATTTCCAGGAATTTTTTTTCAAATAATTTTCCATCCGTTTAGCAAAAATTATTTATTCAAGAAGTTCTATTTTTAGGTTGACCTAATATTAGGGTCTGAGGCCAGCTCTTGCTGGCGGGATGGTATTAATGAATACGGATCGGCTCGAAGAATATCTTGAGACTATCTTTTACCTTATCACAAAGAATCGGAGCCCGGCAAAAACTAAACAGATTTCTGAAGAACTTAACGTATCTCCACCTAGCGTGACGGAAATGGTGAAAAAACTAAATTCCTCCGGACTTGTGGAGTATACGCCTTATCAGGGGGTCGAATTGACAGAAAAAGGGACTGATGAAGCCATCAGAATAAAAAGGAAGCACCAGGTGCTAGAGACTTTTCTGGTTGATATCCTTGGTTTTGATAGGAAGGAAGCTCACAAAGAAGCCTGCGAGCTAGAGCATGCGGTGTCCGACCTGGTACTTGAGAAGATTTATGAATTTATGGGGCGCCCCGAATATTGCCCTGACGGGCACTCGATCAATATAGATAAAAACAACCTCAAACGAGAGAGTGAATTCGTTCCTCTTGATGAGATGGAAGAAGGAAGTATCGGTAAAGTGGCCCGAGTAGCCCTCCCCAGGGAAACAAAGGAGCGCCTGAGCTCCCTGGGCATCCTGACCGGAGAAGATCTTGAAGTCAGGCGTAAGCAAAAGCAGGGCTGCATTTCGGTTATAGCAATGGGGTCGGAAGTTGCACTTGGAAGAGATATTGCAAAGAAAATTTTTATAACTCCAAGTAATAACCGAATCTAGAGTCGAAATTGAGCAGGCAAAGAGCCAATACAGAGCAAATTAAATGTGGATGTGATTTTAATTCCTAGCGTAGGCTCTACATCTGTAAATTCAAGTAACGATAACCCCTCCTCTGAAATGACAATTGCCTTCATAGGCAATCCAAGTGTCGGAAAAAGTGTTTTTTTCAGCCGGCTTACCGGTGTAGGCGTTGAGATCTCAAACTACCCCGGCACCACTGTTGCGCTTAAAAGAGGAATTGTTAAGGCTCGGGGAAAAACTATTGACGTAGTTGACCTGCCTGGAATTTATTCCCTTGGAGTTACAAATGAAGACGAGAAGGTCACCAAAAAATTTCTGATTCAGGATAAGCCGGATATAATCATAAATGTTCTGGATGCGAGCAGGCTTGAAAGGAATCTGTACCTTACCTTGCAACTTTTAGAACTTGAAATTCCTATGGTCATCGCCTTAAACCAGGTCGATCTGGCTGCAGATTTAGGGATCCTTGTCGATATAGACAAACTTTTTGAACTGCTCGGTCTGCCTGTAGTCCCAACGGTTGCAATCTGGGGAGTCGGGCTCGATGAGGTAGTACTCGTAGCCCTTGCAGAGAAGGAAAAAACCCAGAAACACCACCGAATAGAATACAGCCA
>JAUPKV010000453.1 GCA_030837265.1 Methanobacteriota archaeon | reverse complement strand
TTGGCCAGGAAAGGCACTCCGAAGGCGATCAGGTCGGCCTCGCCGCTGGCAATAGCTTCGTTCCCGCTATGGAGGCCATACCCGCCGTTCAGTATGAACGTCCTTTCGAAAATCCTGCGCAGAGTAGGCCCAAGCCGTGCCTCGGGTGGCACGAAACCAGACCGGCTTCCGATAGGCTCTATTAGATGAAGGTAGCCCAGGCCTGTTTTGTCCAGCTCTCCGGTGAAATAGGAAAAAGTCTCCCGGGGATTAGCATCCGACATGGAATGTGCAGTCATGTGCGGGGAGATATGGTAACCGACGCGGTCGCCGCCCCATACCTCGATGACGGCTTTTGTGACCTCAAGGGGCAAACGGGTTCGGTTCTCAAGGCTGCCACCGTACTCATCGGTTCGTTTGTTGGACCCGCTTCGCAGGAATTGGTCCAGCAGATAGCCGTTTGCGCCATGGATTTCCACCCCATCGAAGCCGGCAGTTCTGGCGTTCTCCGCTGCCTGCCGGAATTGTCTGACTATGTCCGGCACCTCGTCGGTTTTCAGGGCTCTGGGAACCGGAATTGGCTTTTTTCCACCGGATGTGTGGACAAAGCCTTCTACGGGTAGCGCGGATGGTGCGACCGGTAGAGTACCATCCAGAAAATCGGAGTGGGAGACCCTCCCTACATGCCATAGCTGGATGAAAATCCTGCCTCCAGCCTGATGAACAGCCTCCGTCACTTTCTTCCACCCGGCAACCTGTGCCTCAGAGTATATGCCCGGTGTATGCACGTAGCCCACTCCCTGCGGGCTAACCTGCGAGCCCTCGGTGATAATCAAGCCTGCCGAGGCTCGTTGCACATAATAAGTGATCGCCAGTGAGACCGGGACTTCAGCACCCCCTGCACGGTTGCGGGTCATTGGCGCCATCACTATACGGTTTGGAAGCGTGAGATCACCCATCCTATACTGTGAAAAAAGATCCTTGTCTCCTGCCATGATGCCTGCCTCGTTAAGCTTGAGTTCCTTCATTACTTAATACGAGCTTGAGATAAATATTAACAGATAATTATTATGGAATTTTTATTTAAATAATCAGCTACATCGAATCGCCAATAAAATATATACAGTACAACTCAATATTACTACGGTTAGCTGAAAAGAAATACTACAAAACAGTATTTAACAAAAGATCAAAATGGAGTAGATTTTATGCAAGTAACAAATACCTCTAAAGGAGTAGGCGGTATACTGAATAGTTTCAAGAGCCTTATTGAAGGAGCTGAAAAGATCACTTTTGTGGGAACTCCAGGCTTTTGTACTCCGTTCGCCGAACTTCTCGGCTTTGTAGCCCGTGACAGAAAGCTCGCTTTTGTCCCCAATCTGGACATTGACAAAGCAAGATCCATAGTCATGACCCCCGAGGGCATGCAGCTTGGAGAGTTTACGGATGCACATGCTGACGTTGTGGTCCTGTTAGGTGGGCTTTCGATGCCAAAGTCCGGAATTTCCTGTGCAAATGCAAAAGAATTAGCCAGTAAGATTCTTGAGGACTCTGGAAAAGGAAAAGTTATCGGGCTCTGTTTTCAGTCTATGCTCACGCAGCAAAAATGGGATGAAACAATTACCTTTGATTATATTCTCGATGCTGACATCGCTGTTGAAGTGCTGACTATATGAACTTCTTAGATTAAATCTATGGATTGACTTTCCTTGCTAAACTGCATTAGGTAAGTAAAAAAATAAAAAATGGATAAATCAGGGCTTACTCTAAATTTGACACTTGCTGTTGCTTTAGGATGGTCCTGTATTTTCTTAATTATGTTAACAGGGAATGTGCAAAATGGTTGCTCCTTTTAGCGCAGTCACATTTGGTGTACTTATCAAGAATAATAATAATAATAATAATCCAGGGGCACGAAGAGCTGAATGAAATGCCTGCAAAAGGCGAGCGGACAAAACTTTTGGTTTTTTTTGAGTGGTGAAAAGGTCGAAAATTAAATACTTAGATATATTAAATACTTATATACAAGTCTTATCAACTTTTTGTTGAGACACAGGTATTGACATCTGATTCTTTTTTTCCGTTACCGTAAACCTGATCATAAACTCGGTCCCATTGTTCCTCTTAATCTCAAGTTCTCCGTCCAGTTGAGAGACAAGAGAAGTTACGAGCTGAAGACCTAAACTATCAAGGGCTGAGATATCAAGGTTTGCAGGTATTCCCGTTCCGTTGTCCGATATTCTCAAAGTAAAAGTAGTAAAAAAACTATTTTCGTCAACGTTTTTAAAGTATGACCTGATTTCTTCTCTATGCAGTTTTATTTGAATATTTCCATCACTTCTACCCTTAAATGCGTGTTTGAAGGAATTAGAAACGAGTTCGTTGATTATAATTCCCAATGGAACAGCAACATCCATATCGAAGAAAATGTTTGCTTCCAGGTTCAGCTTTAAACAGACATTGTTATTTCCAAGATTATAAGTCTTCAAAATGTTTCCAGCCAGTTCTTCAGCGTACGGCGAAAAATTTAGTTTCTCGAAACCTCCGCCTTTGTACAACTCTTCATGTATCAAAGCCATTGAAATTACACGGTCCTGGCTTTCCTTGAAGGCATCAAGAACTTCACAATATCTTATATGCTCCTTGTTTTTGAATTTATCAGCCTGCAGGTCAAGAAGTGAAGAAATTACCTGCAAGTTATTTTTAATCCTGTGGTGAATTTCTTTTTTACGAGCTATCTCAATGTTTGCAAGCTCTTCTTCAGTTTTCTTTTTCTGGGTGACATCCGTAAGCATACTGAGAGAACCAATAAACCTTCCTTCCTTATTAAAAAGAGATTTTGCACTTGAAATCACGCATAAGGTTGAGTCATCTTTTCTTCTTAATTTAAATTCATATTGGTCATTTATTCCCTGAGGTCTCTTGCCAAAATTGTTTTTCACTACATCTATAGATTCTTCGCTAATGAAGTCCATTATCGGCTTGTTAAGACACGCTTCTATACTGTATCCGACCATATCCGCCATTTTCTGATTAACATAAGTAGCTTTAAATTGTTCATTGATTATCACTATACCTTCATTAGCTGTCTCAACGATACTGCGGTACTTTTCCTCACTTTCTTGTAATGCTTTCTCAGCTATTACACGCTCACTTATATCTTGCGTTGTACCTTTTAACCGAACGGGATAATTATTCTCATCGAAAACAACTTCGCCTTTCACATGAATTATCCGCTCTTCTCCATTGTCTAAAATGATACTTGTATCAAAACTAAAGGACTTTGATTTAAAAGCCTCATTAAAGGCTTTTTTCACTTTATCTCGGTCATCCGGATGTATATGCGTTAAAACGTCATCAAAAGAAACGTAGAGTTCTTGAGGGTTAATTCTAAAAATACGATATATCTCGTCAGACATACGTAATTTATTAGTCGCCAGGTCCCTCTCCCAATTTCCGATATGAGCCATTTCTTGAGCGTCAGCAAGCCCTCTTTCACTTTCTTTCAATAAGTCGTAAGCTTTCTGAAGTTCTTCTGTACGTTCCTTTATTATTTTGTCTAAATTATGCAAAGTTTCTTTTAGCCTGGATTCTGATTCCTTAATATCGGTAATATCACGTGAGATGGTAAGAACGGAGACAATTTTGTCATTAAGAAACTCGGGTACTATTTTTGTATTGAAATAATATTTTTTCCCTTTGAGCAAGATATAATACTCTATTGTTTTGGCTTTTCCTGTGACAAAAACGTTTTCCAGATGTTCTTCCCAGACTTTCACATTTTTAGTATTTTTCCCCAAATCCCCGAGAGTTTTTCCAATTATTTCAGCTTGAGGAATACCATAAGAAACCACTGCGGAAGGATTTACGTATATGTGTCGGTATTGTCTATCAAAACGGGCAATTATGTCAGGGGAATTCACAGCCAAAGTACGGAAATGTGTTTCACTTTCCAGCAGTTCTATTTCCGTCTGCTTGCGATTATTGATATCGGTAAGCATACCAAGAATGCCAGTAAACCTGCCTTCTTTATCAAAAAGGGTTTTTTCATTTATAATTGCCCATAAGGGAGAGCCATCCTTACATTTTAACTTCAATTCATAATTTTCGTCTATACCTTGAAGCTTTTTTTCAAAAGTGACGATGACGGTAGGCATGCTTTCTTCACTGATAAAGTCAATTACCGGTTTACCAATAATTTTGTCTGGAGAATACTTCAACATTTCAGCTGTTCTCTTATTCGCGTAAATGACCTTTAATTCGGCATTCGTCAAGAATATGCCTTCATTAGCAGTCTCTACAATATTGCGGTATTTCTCCTCGCTCTGGCGCAATGTCTCTTCCATCAATCTACGTTCATTAATATCCCGAGCGACATGAATACTCCCAGTTAGTTTTCCATTTGAATCATATATTGGCGAGACACGTACTAAGAAATAGCCATCAAGACAGTCCCCACAAATCTCGGAGGAGTGTTCAAGCCCATCTTTGAGCATAAGCTGTTGCGGGCAAAAAGAGGGAGGTTTTGCTGTCCCATGGACTACATGATAGCAAGTCAACCCGATGCACTCTTCTTGTGCCATCCCCAGTTTCGCTGCCATGACTTTGTTAGTACGGATTATTTTGTAATTATTGTCAATTATCGATATCAAATCCGGAACTGCATCAAAGGTATATTCCCAATCTTTTGTGGCTTTAACGACCGCTTCTTCAGCCATTTTGCGTCTGTAGCTTTCGACAAGTTTCCATTTACCTTTACTGTTGATCAGTGTAAATTGATGGTTTAAGCCCAGATCAAGTATCTCGTCAACATTGTGTTTCTCTAGAGAATACGTACAAAGAACTAGCATCTGGCAGTTGCCAATAACATTGTCCATTTGTTCCTTAAATTTGATGAAGCTGTCCCAATACTCTTTGTCCAACCATGAATTATTCACACAAAGCCTGAAGCCTTCGTAACCATTTTGAAATACATAAGTCAATTTCCCAGCACAGCCGTTTGAGACTTTTTCCGGATCAAAGGCGCCGTCGGTTAGAAACCAGTCGTTGAAAGAGATAATCTCGATTTGCTGTCTCTCTAGAAAAATATTCAGGTCCGGCACAACGCTTCTCAAAGATTCTTTTGCGTCTTCTATTTCCAAAGGTTGTGATGTGACCCACAGGCAAAATTCATTGTTTTCCAATCCTTCTTTGAGATAGTTCACATGGATGTCCGTTAAATCATCTTTTGTTTGAAAGAATTGGCATATATGTGTGCCCCAGGGAACATGGCCTATAATATCGATACCGGATTTTCTTAGATGATTTCGCATTCGATTCTCCCACTTTGAAAAAAGATTGGCTGCATCAGACTTCTCTATTATTATAAGTATCACAAAAATATAAATAATTACGCAGTAGATAAAAATATTTAGTTTCTAAATGTTTTTTTGTACTGAAATAAAATTCTCCGTAATGGAAAGCTTAAGATAATACCACACGAAAAAAAGATTAATGAGATGGGCGGGATAGGAGTATGAAAAACCCGCCCTGAGGTTTGGCTTTCGGATGTTGTGTGTTTCTGCGGATGTTTGAATATTTCGAGGATTTTGCCAGGAAGGCACTATATTAAGCATACTTATCCTCAGTCTTTCAGTTGTAAAATTATAACAGGAAAAAATTATATATACGTTGAACAGAACTAAGGACAGGGAGAAAAATGATAACCGACAGCCTGGGGTTCTTCATCTACGCATTCACAACTGTTTTCGTTGTTGTCAGCCCTATCAGCGCGGTAGTAACTTTCATCTCTCTGACCAGCCAGATGACACATGAGAACAAAAACGTAATCGCAAAAAAAGCCATCACTCTTGCATGTTTTATCGCTCTGTTTTTTGCAATCACCGGAAGCATGATTCTAAAGCTGTTCAGCATTAGTGTGGATTCACTGCGCGTCGCAGGAGGAATCCTTCTTTTTAGCATCGCCTTTGACATGATGCATGCCAAGATTTCCGGAGAAAGCATTACCGAAGAAGAAATTTCTCAGTCCCAGGAACGCGATGATATCTGGGTCTTTCCTATAGGCCTTCCACTGCTGACCGGGCCGGGTACGATCAGTACGGTAATTGTCCTGATGGGCGGCACACAGATTATAGAAGAAAAAATAATAATTCTTGTATCCATAATACTTACATTCGGCGTCAGCCTTTACATATTCCTGTTCTCGCGAAGGATCCACAAAGTTATAGGATACAACGGAATGCTGGTTTTTACAAGGCTTATGGGGCTTTTGCTTGCAGCTCTTGCAGTCGACCTGACTGCCAAAGGAATAATGGCTATATTCAAATTGTGACTTGAAGCACTGTCACATATTAATTCTATAACTGCAAAGACTTTTATTCACTAACGCTTACACCTAAATTGAAGTAAAAATATAACATAAAAATTATTATTAGCCGGGGGAGAATATGGATAAAGGTCAAGGCAAACCAAGCGAAAAGAAGGGCAGTGGAACTGATTCTATTGTTCCTTATGCAGCAGAAAACATTAAAAGATGCCGGTGTTCAGAATGTCCGGTTCAAGCTGACAGTGATTGTGTGAAGGATAAACTTCAGAAATCAAAACAAGGGATGGAAAAAATGCCTGCAGGAAAGGTTCCTAATCCTGAGGACGTCCCGGGAATATACTGCTCTACAGGCAAAGCCCAATGCCAGGATCTTAACTTTGACAGACAATGCATATGTGGTTCGTGTGAAGTCTGGAAAGATTATAAGCTCATGGATCTAGATCCAAATAATCACTTCTGTCTGCATGGTAAAGCTATCTGATTTGCTTGTTAAAGTTTAGAAATTTAGCCTGAGCACTTAAAGCCTCAGCACTTTTTTGGAGTCAGCATTAACGGGTCATTTCATGACCCAATGTTACAGAGTAACCAAACAGTAGACCTAAAATAAGAGATTTTTGCCAACAGGAAATAAAGAAAATCTGTGATTAGTTTAGATCAGAAAGGCTTTTCTCAGGTTTGAAGAATTAATCAACCTGGATTTTGTTGTTATCGTAATTGCTAACTGTAATTTTCAGTTTATCAGTACACTTATAAATGTCGTTTAAATCCTCAATTACAACCTTCTCTTCATTCTTATTATCGGAAAATAAACCAGGGTATTTCTTTTTGGAATTAAAATAAAGCCGACAGATAGGCTTTCTATTATTGTCATCCAACAATGTATGCGTTATCGTGATATTCAAAATCTTCTAACGTAACTGTTTTTGTTTCTTCATCAATAGAAAAAGACAAAACAAAAGGTCCGATATGAACACGGCTTAAGCCACTAATATCATATCTTAGATTTTTTTATCTATGAGGGTCATTAACTATTTCATTAGATCGACGCTTGATACTATCATATAAATTTTCATATTTTTTCTTAATCATTGTGACTGAACTTGTAAACATATCACTAAAAACCAAATTGTAGGCATCACTCATCTTTATCATCAACATAGTCGTCTATAATTTTATCAAAATTGTCGATACTGCCCACAAATATGTGTTTTCCCTTCTTTATTTTCTCTAATTTGTCAATGTATCTGGACTAAATGCAGGTTCAAGAATTTTTTCTTCGTACTGAGACATAACTAGGTCAATAGCGGCATCCATTATTGGAGCTAAAAAAATCAAGTATTTGTGGAGTTACAAAAGTTACTGACATAGTAAAAACACTATTTTTAGATGGCTCGAGATTGCAGAGACTCATTCAAAAGAGGTTACAACTTATTTTCTCATATATTCACGAAGTCAAATAATGCAACTATTCGATTAGTTACAAAGTGGTTATTAGTGCAACTATTACAGGCATGACTATAGATGACTTTTCGGATAGACTCTCATTCTATAATTGCATATGCAAAATGACCATGCTTAGCCGCATGATATTCATTTGTGTAGCCTTGGAAGTAAATTTTTTCAATGTCAGTTGAATCTAAATTCTCATATAGATGTAAGCCTAAATTTGCGAGATCATCTGCTAATGTTGATGGATCAAAACCTGTTATCATTGGTTCGCTTATATTCCTCAAAAACTTCAGTCTCCTTTGTATTTTTGTAGCTTTTTCAGGATTAAATGCATCAAGATCTAGATAATCAAAAACAATTTTACTACCAATAGGAGCAATATTAATAATGGAATGCAATGTCGAAAACACTTCATTTCTGGTTAAATACATAGTACAACCAAGCCAGCTAAAGAAAGTTTGGCAGTGTAACGACTTTTCTGTAAAATTATAATTGGCTCTAAGTCCTTTTTCTGTCACCACACAAAAATTAGGATTGAGAGCCAATGGTAAAATTATTCTCACTCATAGAAGATTATCTTGTTGATAAAGAGGACGGAATTCGCCAGCTTCTTACTTGGTTTTTGAATATAGTAATGGAAGAAGAAGCCCTTCTTCAAGCAGGTGCACAACGTTATGAAAGGACGGATTCTCGTAAAGCTAGTAGAAACGGCTACAAACCCCGTACTCTCATGACCAAATATGGAGAACTCGAACTATTAAAGCCTCAATTTCGTGAATTTTCCTTTGAAACTCAGATCTTTGAGAAAAATTCTAGAGTTGAAAAGGCCATCTTAACCGCAGTAGCTGAATCTTACCTTCAAGATGTTTCTACCCGAAGGATGAGAAAGGTCATGAGTGCTTTAGGCGTAGGAGAAATCTCTGCCTCTTCAGTTTCCAGGGTCACTAAAGAACTGGACGAAAAGTGGAAGAGTTCCTTTCAAAGGAAATAGAACATGAAATACCTTACATGCTTATTGATGCTACTTATGTCAAGGTCCGGGACGGTCTGCACTACGAAAACAAAGCTCTTTTTATAGTTACCGGGATCAGGGACGACGGTTATCGGGAGATTCTTGGAACAAAGCTGGTAGACAGTGAAGAATCTTTGTTCTGGGAAGATCTCTTCGATGATCTCAAAGAAAGAGGGTTAAGAGGTGTCAAGTTAATCGTTTCTGATGGTCACAAAGGAATACAGAAGGCAGTCAGGGAGTCTTTGATTGGATCAAGCTGGCAAATGTGTCAAGTACATTTGATAAGACAAGCTCTAAAAAAGGTGCCAAAAAAGAAACAGAAAGAAATGGCAGATAAAATAAAAGAAGCATTGATAAACCGGCAGAAGTACAATGACTTAATTAAGGAATTAAATAGTATGGGGTACAAGGGAGCGGCGGATACACGTGAACTGTTTCAGTATGATGTAATGAATTATATGCAGTTTCCAGAGAAACACTGGAAGAAAATAAGGACAACAAATATGATGGAGAGCAATTTTACAGAACAATTATTATACTGACAAAAAATAAGTAAAAGTAAATTAAACTTTTACCAAAATTATTTATAATTCAGATAGGTTTTGAGGGATTTCTCAGCAATTTCTGGATCTATAAGGACGAATCTATTTTTACTTGCTGGTAAATTAAATATTTTTTCGTATATATTTTTACCTAAACTCTCTTGAAGGCTTATCAAATTATCTGCAATAAGATCATTTACTTCTTTGACGTATTTTTCGGTACTGATATCACGATTAAATAACTCTTCAACTTTTTTATCTTTTTCCTTGAGGACATCAATTTGTTGTTTCTGAGTTTGATTGGTTATATGTGAATCTACTTTATCACCTAAATGGAATTCAATCAGATATTCAAAATTTTTAATTATTAAATCATTAGCTTTTTCCCTTAATTCATTATGATTAGAATCTGTTGCCATATATTCTACATTAGAATATAAATCTTGGATTCTTTTTATATATTGACTTTCAGGCGTATTTTCTAGATCTACTTCAGTTTTTGATTCAAGTTTAGATGTTAGCCCTGCATGACATTTATTTATGATAATTGGCCAAAAAGGATCTGGTATAAAAATTCTTGTAAAAGGATTGGGGATTATCATTCCACCGTAGTCTCCATATAAATAAGAAGATGCACCGTAACCTCTTGCTTTAGATACTATCACTCTAGCTGGGTATAATATTCTATTTGCTGTTTGATGACATACTCCGTTAACTGCATAAGCAATACCAGCAACTGGAAGCACTTGAGATATACAATTTGAAATTGAAGCATTACCATATCCTTCGCAAATTGCAGTTCCTCCATCATCTCTTCCCCAACATCCCCAAGAATAAGGGGGATTGTCACTCTTTACATAGGTATGATCCGTGTCCAAAATACCTGTTGGTATAGCATAACCTGTAAGTTTAGACATAATATATCGCTCCTGTACTCTGGATATCAAAAATGACTATCAATTCCATTGCAATTAACAATGTAAAAATCCAAATAACAAAAATATTTTCTGAAGTAATATACAACACTTTATTTAAATCTTTTGAATATGTAATTATTTTAATATTATAATGACTTTGATACAAAGAAATAAAAATAGGCTCTTCGCTGTTTCGTGTGGAATGAAAATAATTGCTAATCGAGTTTTCGACATCTTGTCACCTCATTAATCATTTGTATGGGAATCTACGTAAAAAGAAAAATATTATTAGGCTAACGGCTTAAGCTATTAATTTAGCAAGTTAAAAAATTCGTTTACTGTAAGACAAATAACACAATATTAAATGCCATTAGCCCATATGAAGTAATTACTGATAATAAATAATCATATGTGGACATATTTACCAATTATATACTTTATTTTTAACTAAAACCTTGATCGGGTATTTTGTCCAAAGCCGCGAAAAGGTAAAATAGCTACGTCTTAGCA
>JAUPKV010000046.1 GCA_030837265.1 Methanobacteriota archaeon | reverse complement strand
TTTTTCATCTTTTTACCTAAAATTGAATTGTCAGACAACCTGTTTAAGGTAAGGTGGCCGTCCGCAATTTGATTTTAGTACTCATTAACATTCAGGGAATTTCTACTCATCGAAAATTATTTTATTAATTAATATAATATTATAAATTAACACATGGGGGGGTAATTAACAATGGTTGTAAAAGGATTCCAATTTGCAACACAGTCTTTGATGCTTCAAGAATCAAGGCTTTTAAAAATCAGGAAGATGGTTAAAAAACTTTTATTTACAATAATATTTTGGTCAGTAATCTGCTTCATGAGTCTATCTATAAGTAAGGTAGTAGGTATGCGATAGCTGATCAAAGACTTCCAAAAAATAGAATCAAGTTAAAAACAATCTGCCTATTAAGGCCAGTAAGTAGCCCAAGGGAATTTCACCCCTAGGCCCTCTCAGGACTATAAAAATAATATTAACGGCATCAGCAATAGTATTTTTTACTGTTTTTGTGCTATAGTCACTTTGTAGAATAAGAAGTAATGGTAAACCCTCAATTCTACTGGTGAAAAATGATTTCGTAGTTTTTTGGAATTCCCAATATCTAGAAAAGCAAAATCCGAGTTTCACCCATTACCGAGAGATGAAGTCTTTTCGGAAGAGATTGGAGGCATCTGTGATGTTAGCGGTAATGGGCTAACTATTTATCGGATACAACTAACAAGATATTAAGATATATATAATTAATCTCAATATCTATATGTTTTTTATATATTGATATATAGATGAAAGAATACGATTTGTATCAGATGCCTCAACTTAAGAATCGATCATATTACATCAGCCAGGATATCAGCATCTCTATCAGTCTGTAGAATAGACCTATTTCCGTAGAGCATTGATATCTCACCAAATTCCTTGAAACGTGCAACGGCAATTTCCCGATAAACTTCGGAATCCTTAACGGCACGTTGCAGCAATTTAGAATTATATGGATCAGTAATAATGATCTTACAGAGAGAGCATAAATCCTTTGCTTCTTCCACTTCAGGAAGAGTAAATGAGACTCCTTCTTTTAGAGCTTGTTTTCTTACTAAATAAACCAATCCACCGGGTCCATACAATCGAAGCACTTGTGCAATTGGATTGCGGTTGGCTGAGTTCTTTATTGTTTCTAATGTTTCGTTAAAGATGTTTCCTACTTTAAGAAGACTATTGTCCAGGTGGGAAAAGAGACCGCCCGGGCAAACTTTAACATCCCCATTCGAGTCGATAACAGGGTCATCTGCTCCACAGCACGGTATACCATATGGATCATACTTATAAAAACAAAACTCATCAATTAGCCTTGCAGCACGTCCAAAGGGTGCAACAGGCATCGCTGATATTTTGTAAAGAGAATCCAGTCCTGATAACTGCTTTTTTAGCATTCCAAGCTCAGAAGTTGGATTATTTAAATAAGAAAAGCGAACTACACATTTAATTCCTAAATCATTACATGATTCGATGATACAGCGAATTCTGGACACTGGAACAAACTCCTGGTGAAATGAGTCAGTACTAACATTCAGAACTCTTAATCCATTTAATCGTTTGAGCTTTTGCCTGGCCATATGAGGATTCTGAGCCCAAAATCCATTTGTTACTACTGATGATTCGAGTCCAAGATCTGTGCATAAGGCTATGCTTTCGACAAGAGTTTCATACTCTAAAAAAGCTTCTCCTCCAGTAAGGACAACAGATCTGAAGCTGTTTAGTGTTGCAGCCTGTCTAATCAAATCTTTTATTACAGATTTACTAAGTTTCTCTCTACTCGTAGATTGACAGTCATAAATACAATGACGGCACCTGATATTGCAGCTGCTGGTAACAACTATTTCCAGATTTGAGAAAAAAGATCTCTTTGCAGCAGAGCTTTTTTTTACATTTTTAGATTCAAATGTCGAGGTATCTTGCTTCATAGTGATCAAATAACAAAATTTGTCTCAGTGCTCTTGCTCTGAATTGTAAAAACCTGGTTCTGCATTCCAGGTCCGAAGCCAACAATTTGAGATTTTTTTAGAAATAACATTTCGAATTATCCAAATCTCCAGGCATCTTTTATATGCATTGCATTCATACCGAGGCTTTGAGGTGGGAATATATCATTTTCAGGGGTGTCCCCAATTGAAAGTACTTCCCATGGCTCAAATCCAAGACGGTCAAGAGCCATCCTGAACAACCTGGTATCAGGTTTCTTGATATAATGGTCAGAAGACATAATTACAAAATTAAAGCGATCATATAGGCCTAAAAAGCGAAGTTCCTGCTCTGTAAAAACTCTCTGAGCATTGGAGACAACGCATTTAGGAATACCTTTATATTTATCGAGCAATCTGAGGCTCTTTGGATAGACTTCCAGTTTCTTTAATGATGCTGTTCTGAAAACCTTGGCAGCTTCAATCCCAAGCCAGTAGGGATCGATTTCTCTGAAAGCATGCTCTGCACATATCTCAGCAAATACTTCCTCTATGCGGATATCCGGATGCTTCTGACCTGAATTACCCAGTCTTCCAATAACTTTCCATTTGTATTCTTCTTTAAGTATTTCTGGTCCTATCCTCACTCCCTGATAGAGTAACCATTTACTGACTCTTTCATATGTCTCCCAACTTCCCTCATCGGTTTTGATGTCAACAAGGGTTTTGTAACAGTCAAAGATTAAACCTTTTATTTTCCCATTTTGGAGCATAGGGCTCTCCTGTAGTTTACATAATGTCTAATTAATTTTTGGATTTTCCTATATCATTTAATCACTCTAAAGTTGATTATTAGATTATATATATTTAATCCTATTATTCATATTTAATGACCATATAACTATATAGAATGCATTTAAAGAAAAATCTATGTATAAACAAATATCCAAATTTGTTAATTGTTCCGCTTACAGACGATAATCTGATTCTATAGAGGATGTACTTTGAAAAGAATATCATGTGAAATCCGGTATAAATTAAAATTTACTTCTAGCTTAATGAAAAGCTTAGAATAATTACGTAAAAATAAAGAAATCAGTATAAAAATTAATATAAAATTCCGTATAAAATGTATACAGCACCAAACAATAAGTTTATCATTTGCTTTCTTGAGCAAGATTGCGCGTATCAAGTATGATATTCAGGCTTGCTTTGGAAGGCTGTTCTTCCTTTGTCAAAGAGGTACATAAATCGGGTATTTTTGTTGGAGAATACTTCACAGCTATCACTCTAAGTAAACCAAGTACGAGTAGTAACGATGCCAGACTTAAGATAAATTTATAGTCAAATTCCTGGGAATAAAGTCCGATAGCAACCTCACGCAGGACTATCAAAATTGTGGCATCCGTTATGTCTGTAAGCTTAATACGATCGTTTTCGTGATAATCGACAAAAGCTTTGAAAAGGTCTATAACAATAAATACAGTTAGAACGCTTGTTACCATGTGATTGAATCCATTTTCAAGGGATTCAACCAAAATGAAACGAATATCCAGTAAGGTTTTTGCCATCCCGACGACTAACGCGAGCAGTAAGATGTAAAGAAAAATTGTACTAATTAGATCTGTAATTTTTTTAAACAACTTTATGCTATCCATCTTTTATCTCCTAAATTAAGCGCACCTTACTACATTTCTGAGTATATATAGATTTCTCAGTATTCATTATTATTTCTCAATATTCATATAAATTACCAATAAACAATAGATTTACCAATATAAAATAGAGTTTTAAAATTAAAATAGTCATCCAGTTATTTCTAAAAATAATATAAATTTATGTATATACTATTATTTGTTATATTTTTACAACTGTGTCTCTAAAAATATCCTTACAGCTGCGGGTCCGTCAAGGACCTCAGAAAGTTCCTTCATTCGTCTTGCCTTTCTAATATACTGTTCATCTTCCAGCACTTCGCGAATACAGCTAATGATAACCTCCGGTCCTGTAAGATAGCTCAGACGCTTTCCATATCCGGTCTCATCTAGCACAGATGCGTTGTTTTCCTGCTCTTTGTGTTTTTCATCAGGAAATGAAATGACCGGAAGCCCAAATGAAAGGCTTTCTAGAATAGTACCGTGTCCGCCCGCAGTTATCACAAGGTCAGAAGCTTTGTAATAAGGGAAAGGATTTTCCGTAAAGCCCACGAATGTGACATTATCAGGAATTTCAAGGAATTGTTCGGGGTTTATCTCAGGTCCTGTGATAAAAGTGTAATTAATCCTGGTATCAAGCTTTGCAGTTTCGATCAATTTTTTGAATATAGCTGCCCTATATCCAAAGGCACCTATCGTTGAAAGGACATTAGGACGCTTTAAATTTTCTGCTTTGACTTCCCGATACCTGTGCCTAATCAAGGGACCGCAAAAAAAGATATTTTTATTCGTATCCGTTGAGATAGCAAAATTCTTTTTATTGATTGAGTAAGGAAGTGGATAGTCAGGCACTATGATACCGTTTACTCTTTTATAAATGTGATTATAAAACCTCTTGACAAGTTTTCCTGCTATTCTCATAGAGAAACTCTGCTGGAAATATTCTACCATATTGAACTGGTGACCAATAAAATAAACTGGCACCCTTTTTACCTGTGCGGCGAGGATACCAGTATAGTAGCCATCCGAGAGTACAACATCAGGGTCGAGTTTTTCTACAAGCTTCAGGAGTTTCCTGAAGTCCAACGGAGAAACATTCTTCAGTGTCTCTATTATGGACTTTTTTATGTCAAAAACTCCGGTATCTCCAGACAAACTGATCTCGGATGGAATTTCATGTGCCATATATCCTGTTTTTTCAATCAGCTTTTTTGAATGTTTATATGCTCCGAAGTTGACCTCATGCCCAGCAGCCAGAAACTCCTTTCCCAGTGCAAGACATCGGCTTGTGTGCCCGAGTCCCTCTCCGCACATTAACAGTAAGAGCTTCATTAGATTAAACTCCAATTTGATTCCACTGATTTCTAAATATTTTATTTTTATTTTACCAATAAATTAACAAATTATATACTATAAATTATTATTGCTTATATATTCTTAAACTCCATATATTTAAGCGTTCTATTTAACTTACGATTACGCGAAAAAAGAAATGCATAATACACAGTAATAGCATGGCAAAATACAGTAATAGCATGGCAAATGAATTACGAACTTAAAAAATATTTTGAGAATTCCCGATATAAAAACTCAAAAAAGAATTCGGAGAAAATGTTAAAGAGAAGTAACTGGAGAAAATATTAAAGAGAAGTAACATGGGATTTTTAGGCAATTCCTAATTGAAGGCACTTCTTTTGTCTGTTCGTATATTTTGGTTTCTACTGATGGCTGATTTTTTGGTCTGTTCTTAAGTTTTATTCCCACGCTACTACCAGAAACTCATACTCTTTTATTGTATATATATTTTTCTTTTTCTATTTACCTGATTCATTAAGTAAAGTTTTATTTCATTTAATCTATACTTTCGGCCAGTAGACCAATTTCCCAACCTGATTGATTCAGATTTTTACGGCATGATTGAATGCTTTCTTAAAGAGTATCGAATTATCTCCATTTTCCTGAAACTTTTATGAATAATATTCTGTTAAAGGATCGGAAAGTTGTATCGATTTTGTTATTTGAATAACCATATTCTTTGCTCATTTTCATTTTCCAATATATTTTTAATTAAAAAATATATTTTTTAGCAATATCTATTTATATAATCTTATTAATCTATCATTATACGTGAATCTACATTATATCTCACAAACCAGGCCTAAACGAAAAAGAGTGTTTACTATGCCAGAAAAACTCGGAGATAGAAATAACACTAAGACAACGGTAAGCTCTGAAGTTGCCAGTAAATTGCTTCAGGAGGGATGGAAAAAAGTAGATTTGCATGTCCATTCTGCCTGTTCATACGACGTACCTCCCGCAAATGCAATGCGCCCTGAGGTTCTTTTTGAAAAAGCTAAGGCTCAAGGGCTTGACTTTGTAACCTTTACCGACCATGACACTGTCAAAGCTTATGACCAGCTTGGATGGGACAAAGAAGGATTGGTTCCAGGAGTTGAGATTGCAATTAAAGACCCTGAGGAAACAGGCCACTGTATTCATGTTAATGTTTTTGAGCTTGATTCCGAAGAGTTCGGAGAACTTAATACGATTGCAAATCAGGAAAATGACCTTAAAAGTTTCATCCATTATCTCCGAACACACGACCTTCCACATGTTTATAACCATCCTTACTGGTTTGCTGTAGGAGACAACCCTAATTTATGGACTGTACCGGAACTAATAAAGCAGTTCCCTGTTATCGAATACAACATGCATGACTTAACGGAAAAAAATCTTATAGTTTCAGCACTTGCTAAAAAATATGGAAAAGGGCTTGTTGCAACCACAGATAGCCATACCGGACATATGGGGTCTGTCTATACTCTGGCTAAAGGAGATACTTTCAGGGAATTTTATGATAATGTCCGGAGAGGGAGATCGCACATTGTAGTAGAAGGTGGAACCAAGCGACATCTTACAAAAGAAATTAGCTCCTATATTGAGCTAGCCTTTACTACAGACCGACAAATAAGGAAAGAAAGGGATTTCACCACAAAAGTATCAAGTTATGACAAGTTTTTAACTCTTTTTGCAAACGAAAGAGTTAGTGAATTTCCCAAGATTAACAGTTTATTCAAGAATGTTTTCAAGAATGTTACCATGTCAGGACTTCCTGCCTACATGTACCTGAGAGCTGAGAAATCTCTTGTTTCCAGGATAGAAAAGAATTTGAGTCAGACATCACCAGCATATGTTATCTAACCTCAGAATGACAGTATTCTATTTATATTAAGAAGCGTAAAACCCCTGAGTCTTTAGCTCAGGGGATATAAGCGTCAACTTCAACCCTGATTCCGTATATAATATTCGGCATCTTCTTTACTAACATTTCCGATAGTAGACGCAAAATACCCATCACTCCATAATGTATTTTCACCCCAATAATACTTTTCCAGATATTCTTTTTGTGTTTTCCAGATCCTGTTAGTGGATTCTTGTTTCAATTTTCTGACTATTGACAAAACACTAACTTTCGGTTCGCTCTTAATCAGGAAATGGATGTGGTCTTTGTCTGTTTCCATTTCAAGGATTTCAAAGTTAGACTCTTTTGAAATGTCAATCATAATCTGTTTGAGTTCTTCGCTAATCGGTTCAAGTATGACTTTTCGGTATTTGCAAACAAAAATAACATGATACATCAACAGAAATTTGCTATGATTTCTTGTTTCATACTTCATATTTGCCAAAAACTATATATGTTGTTAAACTCTATACTACCTTTACATGTTAAAAGCGTTCAAGTTTAGACTCTATCCTACAACTACACAAGCTGTTCAATTGAATCAGCATATAGGTAGCTGTAGATTTGTCTACAATTGGGCACTTGATCAAAAAATTAAAACTTATGAACAAACCGGAAAATCAATATCCAGATTTGACTTAAACAAATTAATTCCTGTTTTAAAAACATCTAATGAATGGTTAGGTGAAGTTAACTCTCAATCATTGCAGGGAATGACTAAACAGGTTGAATCTGCTTTCACTCGTTTTTTTAGAGAGAAAAACGGATTCCCTAAGTTCAAATCAAAAAAGAATCCTATACAGTCTTTCCCTGTACCACAACACTATTCTGTAGACTTTGAAAATAATACCGTAAAACTTCCTAAAATCGAAGAGATTAAAGCAGTTCTTCACAGAAAGTTTGAAGGTGAATTGAAAACCGCTACGGTATCAAGGACTTGTAAAGGTAATTACTATATCAGTATCCTTGTTGAAGATGGTAAAGAGCTTCCAGTAAAGGAAGTTTTCACAGAATCAACAACAATAGGAGTAGATGTGGGTGTCAAGGATTTTGCAGTTCTATCAAATGGAGTAAAGGTTGAAAATCCTAAATACCTGAAAAACTCTCTTAAAAGGCTCAAAGTATTACAGAAAAGAGTTTCAAGGAAACAGAAAGGTTCTAAGAACAGAGCAAAAGCCAAACAAAGACTTGCTGTACTCCATGATAAAATAACAAATCAAAGAAATGATTTCCAGAACAAACTCTCTTTTAAACTGATATGCGAAAACCAAGCTGTTGCTCTGGAAACTCTGAATGTAAAAGGTATGGTCAAAAATCATCATTTAGCACAGGCTATTAGTGATTCTGCATGGAGTAGCTTTGTAACAAAGTTGGAATATAAAGCAGAATGGTTCGGGAAAACTATCTTGAGAATAGGACAGTTTGAGCCTTCTTCCAAGCTCTGTAGCGTGTGTGGACATCACAACAACGAACTTCAGCTAAAAGATAGAGAATGGCAATGCCCTGATTGTAAAACAAAACATGATAGAGACATTAATGCCGCTATCAATATCAAGAAATTCGCTCTCATAGATCAAAATCTAATTGGATCATAACACCTGCGGAACGCGGGAAAGAGCCTGTTGACTTGTCCTCGATAGAGGGAGGGATGAAACAGGAAGCCACTCAGTCTTTAGCTGAGTGGTAGTTCACCTCTCTTTGTAACACAGCAGTAACTATTCTATACTCAGGCAGAGAAGTTCTGCCTGCTTAAGTATATTTTCAGTAGCAAGCAACTGCTTGTCCGGGGGATAAACATACTTTTTGAGCAGCCGTTTTACGCTTATCCTCATTTTTGCCTGGATATTTTTCCGGAGGGTCCAATCAACCCCTGAATTTTGCCTGATAATTGTAACAAGTTCTGCTGCCATGAGTCTCAATGTCTCATTACCCAGGAGTTCGACAGCACTCTCGTTGTCAGCAAGAGCGTCATAGAAAGCAATTTATTCATCATTGAACCCATTATCCTCATCCGGCCTCTTTAACTCAATCACAACCAGCGGCAGCCCGTTAACAAAAAAATAATATCAGGACGCCTGTTGTTCCCTTTCTCTATAATGGTAAACTGGTTGACCGCAAGGAAATCGTTTTCCTCAGGTTTCGCAAAGTCAAAAAGCCAGACCTTATCGTAAACAGTTTCCCCGTCCTGCCCCTGATACTCTACATCAACCCCATTTACCAGCATTTTATGAAAAGAGCAATTATTATGTACAAAATCCTGGCTTTCAGCCCGAAGCACCTTTTTAATTGCCTCTTCCCTTGCCTCTTTAGGTATATTTTGATTCAAGCTGTCAATTGCAGCCTTGAGCCTGAAAGGAAGCACAACTGACCCGAAATCTTCCCTTTCGGCATCTTCTGCATCCGGTGCAATATCCGGCCCGTAAAGATAATCGTAGTCGAGTCCAGAAAGGATTTCAAGGGCGGCTTCTTCAACTTCGGATTCGGAAATGATGGTAGGGATAGAGACTTCTCCAATCTGCTTCATTTTCTTTTTCGTTTTTGTCGGCGTCTATTTTCATCAGAGAGGTTTTTATAAAAATATGCCTCAGTAATTAAAAAATGAATTCAAAAATTATTGATGTGTATTCGAGTAAATTTATTTAAGTGTAGCTATTTGTTTCATTATTCTCTTGAGAATCTGGAATACCGGATGGCTTGAATATTGACGGTGACCTTTTTTTCCATTGAAGAATATTAGTTCTCCAAAGTGATTTTCATGAAGACCTTAGAAACAGTACTAAAAGAGTTTCTTGATGAACAGCGCCAACTCCTGAATCAAGAGAAATCCGAAGACTACGAAGACTATGAAGAGGTAGTGAACCTTTTTGTAAAATTCCTCAACAGCTACGCTTATCTAAACTTGAGCGAAGAAGATGCCGAACTTTTCGATGAGCTGTATAACAATGAAGACAAGGAATACTGCGAAATTTTTGGTCCCGAATATATAGGGGATACCGACGTGGAAGAATTTCTCGGTAACTACATGATCAGAGAAGTTTTGGCAGACATTGATTTCCTAATTATCAACGTACAGGTCACTTGCGAACTGTTAAAATGGCTGCACTCAAATAACTACATGGACGACGAAGATTACGAGGAAGCTGAGAAAATTGTCAGAGAACTTAAGTCTGATCTTCCCGGAGCCAAAGAATTCTCTCTCCTCCTCAATGAGTATATCAAATCTCACCCCGTTAAAAAATATACGGAAGAATTCTCAAGTGAATTCCAAATTGATGAAATCGAACCTGGAAAACTATGGCTTTCTGAAGACCTTCTTTTAGGACAGGTCGTAGGTCCGGTCATCGTCTCTGAAGAAGTCAGCTCAAAAGCCAAAGTAGGCTGGACTGTTTATTTAATCGTCGGAAAAACTGGCGAAACCTGGAAACCGCTATCTTTAGGCTCTGTATATCCTACATTTACAGTGAATTGAAAAAACAGAATCAAAAGTCGTATATCTGATTTAATTGTAGAAGGCGAGACCAGCTCTTTAACATCCAGTGTTTCGAAAGCTCATGAATAAAAAGAATCGTGAAAGAACTATTTGACACAGACTCTGAGGTAGTTTTAAAGAGATTTAAATTTGAAAACCGAGACAACCATATTAGCTGTCTTTAACGTGTCTTGTCACGCTCGACGAAGGAGAGCGGCCATTCCCTTGAAATACTGCAAGAAGAAGAAAATGCCAGTCTTTTAACGAAGAACTTTAAGTAATAATTTAATAGATTCATTCACAAAATTAAATAATGATATACTTATTTAATCCGTTGTATAGAATATGTGTCAATAAAATCGTACTTTCCAGCATTTTCTTTCAATATCGTGATAACCATATTCCTAAGAGGTTTCGGAAGGCAGTAGTCTTCTCTTCCTTTAGACTTATATCTTTGAAGAACTCCTTTCGTTACCAGGCTATCAATAGCTTCTCCATAAAATCCCAGATCACTTATTTTTCTTCCCTGTAGCAAGTCTTCTCTGCAAATATGTTTGTCGCACCATCGGTTCTTGATTGCGATTCTGTGTATTATGAATACCTCATACTCAGAAAATTGCTCCATAGAAGTACCTACCTGTCCAGTTAACTGAACAGCGCTACAAAAGGTTAAATATTAAGACCCGGTAAATTACTAATTAGAACTCTATATTTTAGATGGCGTAACAAAGCACAACAGACGTTTTAATTCACATAATATTTTAGGTAGTAGTGATTAATGCGTTTACTATTTGTGAAATTAGTAAGTCTCTGAATGAGTCTACGAACAAGTCGATGAACAAGTCGATGAACAAGTCGATGAACAAGTCTATAAATACTAGACAGAGTCAATTGAACATCTGAATTATGAATTTTACGAAAGCATTGTATAAAATATTAACTGAACAGGGAGAAGATGCGGGTGTCACTTGCTGACTTTTTGGGATCGACGTCAGAGATAAGAATTATAGACTTTTTAGCCGAGAATATGGATATGGCATATAACCAGACAGAGCTTAGAAAATGCCTTGGAATGTCCCGCACCATAATAAATCAGAAGATCCCAATTCTAATGCATAATAATATAATTGAAGTAAAAGAGTTCAAAGGCAACACGAAAAAATACGGGTTGAAAAAAAACAGCCTGGTAAATAAATTAATTTCCGCAATTTACGAACACAGCTTCAAGATGGCAGAAAGTGAAGGAGAGGAAGAAGAATCGCTTTCCGGAATTTCCGAGGGATGCCAAACATTCTATGATGAAGAAGTTGAGTGCTACACCGGAGAAAACCCCCACATGAAATCCCATAAAGAACCCGCACCCAAATTTGAATATAATAAAGTGGAAACATACTGGTGGAATGAGCAAACATCCTTAACTTCGGCTTGAATATCATTTGAGGTTTGTTTATGGCAATTGGACAGGTCCTAGAAGAAGTTAAAGAAGAAACCGAAGAAGTTAAAGAAAAAACAATAAAGGAGAGTACAATTTATAGAACTCCCCTTTTTACCAAAATATATACAACGAATCTTAAAGTTTTCCAAACAGATGCGGATATTAGAATCGAATTATTCAATGAAAAAAGAGAAACTGAAGATGAAGTTATCTACTATAGCGACGGGTTGGCAATACTAACTCCAGAAGCCGCCAAAAAATTATCTATAGAGCTCAAAGAAGTGATAGAAAAATATGAAATTGAAAATAGAGAAATAAGAATACGAGAATTTAGAAAAAATAACGAGTTTGATGACTAATTAGTAAACAGATTAATATAATCCACTTTTTTCACCTCACATTCAAATCCGCAACCTCCGTATGAGTTTTACCCACTAACCCATCTCTGAAGTCAGTTTGAAGAGATTTTATTCGAAAACCAGGGCAACCGTATTACCTATCTTTAACGTGTCTTGTCACGCTCGACGCAGGAGAGCGGCCTTTTCGTAATATCTGATGCAAAAACAAAGTGGTTAATCCTTAAAAGATTTCGTGTGTTCTAAATATAGGTATGTTGTCATTGGATTCTCGTGGGATACTTCAATTTACGAACTTTTTGCCATAGAAGGCTCGTATTCATGCAGCAACTTTGCAGATCAAATAATTTTTCAAGAGATTTAGTTCCACAAAATAACGTAAATAAATATTTAACTCATTATAACATTAGAAAAAAGGTGGATAATGAAACTGCAATCATTGGCTCAAGTTCAGGAAGTAACGTATCTTACAGCCAAGTTGTGACATTATATGGGATACCGGTTGTTTACATTGTAATTGTCGCTTTAATATTATTATTTATCTTTTATTTAGTGTGTAGGATGAAGAGAAAAGAAAGACATTCTATGAAAAAATCGAGTTACATAAAATTATTTATTGTTTTATTTGTCCCATTGTTCATTTATAACTTATATAATATTTGTAGTAGTTTATGGTTTGTAAATCCTCATTTTCTTTTTATAGATCCTTCTGGCTTTATCATTGGAGCAACTATTTTATCTTTAATGGAATCCATCTTCCCATATTCATTCATCACCCTGAGTATACTAATAATAAACTGTTATCGTAAATAGGCTTAAGATTGTTTTAAAATCAAACCTTTAATGTGAAATCTACGTTTTTCTTAAAAACCTAATTTTTCAGAATGTTTTGACATACGAAATTCTTGACATAAAATATTCAGATTTTACCTATGTGAATGCAAATCCAACACGAAATCATTTCAGGATAAAACATCCTTATTCATTCTTCCTCGTTTTCCACTTCTTCCACGGTTTAGAGGTATGATCAACACTAATCCTTACTTCTTGACAATGTTTTATTACAAGAACAAAAGTCAATTGCCGTTACCCCAATAGGGATAAAAGTATAATCCATAAGGGCAATTAAATTTGTATGAAACAAGAGCAAGAGACTAAAGATCTCATTGAGGAAATGAAGAAATACGTGCCTATTCCAGCTCGCATCAAAAAAAAGCCATATCAACACCTTATGCAGCAAGAAGGGGCGGATCCCAATCTGAAACAAGAGGTAACCATAGTCGATGTACTTGATTCAGGAGAGATGGGAGGTATACTTTGCGCTATTAAGGAAAGTAAAAAACAAGCTGTCCTAATTTCACTAACGTATCTAATAATAAAGCCGGACCATCCTTTAAGTAATAAGATAGCAGCTTATCAAAAGAATAGGAGTAGAATATTACAAAGGTATGGATAATTAAAAGCCCATTAAGCAGATGCATATATCATTAATTTGCAGTTATATTAAAAGTTTCAGATGGGTTAAAGTATTCTTCCGTCTTTTGTCTTTTTTATCTACTCCTCAATTGATCTATTCCTTTGTTTGCCAACACATCAGCTCTTTCATTTCCCGGATTATCATTGTGACCTCGGACCCACCGCCAGGATATTTTCTGAACCCCGCATAGTTCATCTAAACGCTTCCATAGGTCAATATTCTTTACAGGCTCTTTCTTAGCATTCTTCCAACCATTCTTTTTCCAGCCCTTAATCCATTCTGTAATTCCTTTCATTAGATATTGAGAATCGGTATAAATAAGAACAGTAGAACGATTAGAACATTTTTCTATCGCTTTAATGGCAGCAATTAGTTCCATACGATTATTTGTGGTGTTGTGCTCGCCTCCAAAGAACTCGCTATTGCCATCTTTACATTCGAGCTTAACACCCCAACCACCTATACCTGGATTGCCCTTACACGCTCCATCTGTATACGCAATCACATCACAATTATCCATTGTATCTCGCAACATCGCATCACGCATTTCATTAACATGTTTATAAGCTTTCATATAAGAGATGACAGTTGTTTCTATGAACGGATTTATCTATACTATTCCATATTAGACAGTAACTACATGGCTATCATTGATTTCACTACTAATAAAATTTACCATGAAGCCTAATGATAACTTTTTACCTGGTAGTGTGATGTAATCAATTTAAACGACGTTGAAAATATTTAAATTTGAACACGAATTTTTCCTGACATGAGTTTTGGGAGAAGAGAATCACGAATTTCTTCAAGCTTCTTTATTTCTAACTCATTCTGGAATATCTTTTCGTAAATTGAATCTGTTATTTCATCAAATTTCTTCATCATGTTTTTGGTTGGTAAAATTAACTTTATGGATCTGAAAGATGTTTTGTTAATCTCAAGATACGTGCTGCCACCTGCTAAGTTCTCAATTTCATCCATTTTGTTTTTAATTACACTCAAAAGATAATACTTTGAAACTATGTCATCGCACACCATGGAAATGAAACCTTGATTAGTAGAAATTGGAACTTTTGTGATGGCAAAATACCCCAATGTCGCCCTGCTTGTCATAAGAATAGATCCTACTGGAAGTCGTTTGGCAGAGCTATTTTGAAGTCCTTTTTCTGTGATTTTCCTTGAAGTATCAAAAATTACTGGTGAGTTAAGAGATGTCATATCAGTAGGTGTTGCCCAGAAAACGTCTCCTTCTTCCCAATAAGAAGGTTCGTTGGTTTTTGGAGTTCCACCTCCAAAAGTTTGGTAAATATCACCAATTTGTTTGACCTTCCACCCCTCCGGAATCTTCCCCAATTCCAAATCAACCATCCTGCCACCGCTTGATCTGTAAGGGTTTCCGTTTTCATCCGGGAACTCGAAATCGATGAACCAGTGTTTGAAAAGGGCCTGAGCAATTTTCTCTAAAGTGAAGTTCATTTGGCGGTTGTGTTCGATTTTCTTGGAAATATTGTAAAAGTGTTTCCAATTTCTACCTGCTCTTCATCTTTTGGAACCGGAATCAATAATTTACTAAATACGTTTTCTTCAAATGGGGAATCGTCGTGCCCACATTCAAGGTATCTAGTTGATGTTTAAAAAATTTTGACCTCATGTATGCGAAAAGATATTTGCCATTGATTCTTTCAAAATTTGTTTTTTATTCCTTTTA
>JAUPKV010000452.1 GCA_030837265.1 Methanobacteriota archaeon | reverse complement strand
TTCTCCACATTGTCTTACGAGCTTAGCACACCTGCATTACTGCTGATGCACCTCATAATGGGGTTACCCTACATGGAAAGGGTAGCAAAAGGCAATTTTTAACATAATTTCTTGTCGCACTTACCATAAAACCTGTGTATATTCATAGCTATAAAATACCCTAAAACAAAAACTAAACACTTCAAGTCGATTGCTAGTGAAATTAATGCGAATTTTTAACTACACCAGAGGATATTAAAAGTCTCATGTATTAAATATCGAATTATCATGAAGGCTTGGATAGTAAGAGCAGTCGATTCAGGAAGTGTCCAGCGCAGCCCGACCTTTCAGGCAATATTTACTTATTTTTTTTCAGGTTTCAATGAGTTACCGTTCCCGGTTGTTTTTGATAGTGCTGGAATCGACGTAGATAAGATCATGGCAAATCGCACACCAGCGACAAAGAAACTCGCCATCATCAATGCTGGTAGGAACTATGACGTGATCAAGGGTGATAATAAATTGCTGGCAGAAGAGCTGTTGAGCAAGTGGCTTGGAAAAAGCGAGATGCAGATTCCTTATAAAGAGAAGGAACAAATAACCCAGCTGTATTCCAAGATAAAAACTGATGTCCATATGCTCCAAATGAGATTCCGTAATGAAGCGCTGCTCGAAGCAGGGATTCCAGAACAATGTTTGCCAGGAATGAGAGTTCCATTTAGGCATAATGAAAACTTGGGGTTGATCCTTCCCGTAGAAAAAAGCATTGTCAAGAAAGTAGAAGATTACTACGCGCCTCTTAAAGATAATAAACCAATTATAAAAATTTATGGTGAGTTGGTAGGGATCAATTCACTACAAGATGAATTGACCGGAGGAATAGAAACAGCAAGAAAGCAAGTAAACTATTTCATAGATACGCGTGATAAAGCGATAAAAGAAATACTAATGCTACTTTCGGCAGTGCACTGATTCTTCTGTAAATTTGCTTTCAAGTTTCCATGGGTTTCATGGTAAAACTATGGATATTCTAAAAGTTTCAAATTTCTGAAAAATTACAAAATATCTCTAGTGTCGCGTCAACAGCAAGATATCGTATGAAATTGATTGCCACTATTCAGAATATTTAAAGCATCTTATAAAAAAGATCATCGGGTCATATTTATGAAATTTTTACAGTAAACATATTTTCCCAATCTGGAAATTTTGTAGTAATTTCCCAGCCCTAATCCAATATCTGGTTAATTTTATTGTAAAAATCTATAATCAAATTTGCAGCCTCGCTTTCAGGATTCATACAAAAAGTGCGGATGATCTTGCCGAGGGGTTTTTCTACAACGATCCCTGACATGGCCAAAGGTATGAGAACCTTTGATACAATCGAGTTAGACAATCCTGTTTCTTTAGCTATTCCAGAAATGTAAGTTGGTTCATTCTGGTTCTTGATTAGATTTTTAAGAACCGTCATTTGTGCTGTTTTTCCGAATATCTTTTCTAAGGGATCCATGATTTAACCCCCATTTGTGATGGACTATCCCACATATGTGATGGACTATGAGAGAATGAGTGTGCAACCTAGCATATACAATCTTTGGGTTGTGGGAGGCTGCACACAGTTTAATTTATCATTCTCTACCATCTGACAGTTAATAATATATTCAGACAGTTAGTACATAGTTAGTTCGTTCGATTATAACCATCCGCCATCGAAACAGCCTTCTCCTTTTGCAACAACTGCACGGACAGCGGTTATGACGGCAATTCTCCTATCATCTCCGCATCCACGGCCACATCCGCCGTCCCAGCCGCCACATCCGCCGCCCCAGCCGCAGCCTCCTCTCCAACGATCGTCACAGCCTCTACCGCAACCAAGTCCACCAAGTCCAAATCCACCCATATATTTGCCTCCTTTGTTTGTTGTATTATTTTTATATTCGTTTTTATTATATTTTTAATACAAATGTTGTTTCATATCCATTTTGTACTTGGAGAATTCATACCATGGAGAATTCATACCTTTTATTCCAACGCTCAGGACAGCAATTTTTTTTAATTATTCAATTTATCGATTCTTTCTTAGAGAAGAGTCGATTTTATTTCGATTGTCAAAAGCGTACATTTAATTATATAATAATAATTTATATAAAACTAATGGAATAATTATTCCTTACTATTGATAGATTTTACAATTTGGATAAAACTCTGGCTAGAAAAGATAAACTTACCTTCGTATTCAATTTACATATTCTGATTTTTTATATATCTCAGTAAAATCAGGAGTTTTGGTCTGGAATTTACTGCTTTAGGTGGAAATAATAGTTATAAAGCTGAAATAAATTACATTTTGTAGTGAAACCTCATTTAAAGCCTTGAAGTAGATGATTTTAGATAAAAAAAGGATGCAACTTTTCCCATTTATAAACTATCTGACTTCAGCCTGTATTATGAACAATTATTCGTAGAAAAGGTGATTATTCGATAATGATTGGTCGTCCACTAGTATTCGATTGATGTTTTGTTGATATAAATCAAAAATGGCTTTAGTTTGTAGTCTGTGAGAGATGACAATTTTATAGGTTCGACTGTAACTGGAAATAGCTCTTATCCCTCACAGACTACACAGAGCCAGACAGCATATCTTTTAATATATCATAGAAGGAAAAGAAGGAATTGAGAAATAACAGCATCATAAGATCGGGGTATTGGAATTATTGAGATATAGACCACAGGGAGGAATCAATGGCTAATTACAGAAGCGTTGTTAGAAAAAGACAAAGCGGATCCAATAAACCAGTAAGTTCAGGGGATGTACTGGAGCAAGTAACAAGGGTCCGAGTTCCCCGTAAAGATAAAAATGAAGTATTGGCAACGGTAACAAGTTTGCTTGGCGCAAAAAGAGTTGCGCTACAGTGCATGGACGGTGTAATCCGAATGGGCAGAATTCCTGGTTCTAAAAAAAAGAAGATGTGGGTTCGTGAAGGTGATGTTGTCATAGCAAATCCATGGGAAATCCAAGACTCAAAAGCTGACGTTACCTGGAAATACACAAGACCGCAAATTGAATGGCTTGAAAGAAAAGGGTACCTTAAGTAATAAACTGATGTGATGTTATTTTTTAACCAATTTCTATATGATAAATATTTTATTTAAAGTACAATGTAAACAGTGGCGCGAAATTTCTGTAAAATCATGGTTATCAAGAATGTTGTACAGAAAACTTGACTCACTGTTAAAACCCAAAGAATAGCTACGTTTTCTGACAAAATGTAGCCATTTCTTCATTTGCGATGCATAGCTTTTATGATAAACCTCTGTATTTTCTTAATTTGGATTTTTACCCATATTTCCGATGGAACTGAGAAAATAACCTGTTTTCTGCCTATCCGAGTGCAACCCCAAAAAAAAGTGTAAGAAACACATAGGCATTTTTATTCTTGTCCACTTATGTCTGTTTTAAGCCTAAAAAACTAGCAAGAAAAGAAAGTAAAAATGCCTTTTATAACGTTCAGAAAATTGTTCTGATTTATCCGTATTAATCCATAATAGCCAATGAGGAAAAATTTTCGGATAGGCTCTGATCAGGCTTCGTCTCTCATCACCGAGAATACTGTCACATCATCTTTATTCTTATCGTAAAATATGATTTCGTCATATTTGTGGTCACTTGATTCATTAAGTTCTATGCCTACTGAAATTGCACCATTTCCATCTTCAGTAAACCAGCCTCTAAAATCATTACCCACTAATGTTTCTAGCTTTTCTAAAATTGCTGTATCATTTCCCCATTCTGATTTTGTGAACGTGAGAAGTTCTTCGAAAATTGTTGTATTTCGATAAATATCGTCGTCGTCCAATTCAAAACTTACCATAATACCACCCTTCTCATGTATTGTCGTAATTTCTATAAAGCCCTATGCTAAGAAGGTTCATTCCCGACATATTGCTAATCGTCAAAAGATCAACTAGTGATCACGTCACGAAACGGAAAAAAATTGTACACCAAGAGGCTGTGTGCTGAAAGTTCTGTAAATTCGAACTTATGATGCATAGATTTTAGTGTATAACCTATGTGTTTTCTCCATTTTAGCCGAAATCAGGTATTATTTTTGCATGAATTTTTGGAGAGAATTACGAACCAAAAGATAGCTGTGAAGTTAATTGCCAGAAGTAACTTAAATGGCTTCTTGATCGAGAAACCTGCCAACAAACAACAAAATATTATCTACAAAAAAATATGCTATTGATAACATATATCTTAAAAAATGCTTCGGACAATAATTATTAAGGATAATGTATTCTAGTTGGTTTATATAATTACGAGTTATATATCATATGTACTCATTGGATTAGAGATCGGACATTTTAACTCAACATGAAAATGAGTATAAGGACAGGAAAAGCAGGTCGTAGGGGCAGGTTGTGTATAGAGGTTTGAGCAAGAATATTGCTATCAAATTCACAAAAAGTTATAGGTGCCCGTTTTAGAGATTTGACACTGGAACCCTACTTCCTAACGTCACTCCCAATATGAGTTTGCCTTCGTCCCTCCGGATGAGGAACGCTGCCGGAAATTGTTCATAAAGGTAACTTTTCCGGCAGCAATTTGGGTAAAGGGTTATTCCCTTCACTCATGTGCTATAAATCTCTATTCATTATTCATTTTTAAATTCTCTATTCACTCTTTTTCTTCCACTTCTTCTTCCTCTTTTTCTTCCTCTTCTTCGTTTTCGGCTTCCTCGAATTCTTTTTCGATTTCTTCCTGGGCTTCTTCGAGAGTTTCGGATTCGGCTTCCGAAGAGTCTAGTTCGGTTTGGTTTTGGAGGTTTTCTGTTTCGAGGGCTTTGAGGGAGATCGCTTTCAGTTCTTCTTCGGTTTTTCCGTTTTTAATCCTGGCAACGCCTGCAACCTTGTCGCCGGGTTTGATATTCATTACCTTTACGCCCTGGGTGTTTCTGCCCTGGATGGGGATATCTTTGACCGGGACGCGGATTATAATGCCTTCAGAGCTTGTGAAAATGAGTTCGTCGTTTTCGGCTACGGACCGGACTCTTGATACCGGGCCGTTTCTGTTATTGGTGACGATTGTTATCACACCTTTTCCACCGCGGCGATGCGCTGGGTACTCGGAGTACTCGGTCCTTTTGCCAAAACCGTTTTCGGTTACTGTCAGGAGGGTTGTTGTCTCGTCGACTATGTCCAGACTGACAACTTCATCATCAGAAGCCTCAAGGGTCATGCCCCGGACGCCTCTTGCAGTTCGGCCCATCGGACGGATGTCTGCTTCAGGGAAGCGGATGGCTTTTCCTCTTTTGGAGACCATGACCAGTTCTCTTTTCCCGTCGGTCAAAATTACGCGGACAAGCTCGTCACCTTCGTCCACTGTGAGGGCAATTATGCCTGCTTTCCTGGGGTTCTTGAACTCGGAGAGGGGGGTCTTTTTGACAGTGCCTCCCCTGGTTGCCATAAGCAAATAGAGGTCTTCGGCAAATTCCTTTACAGGGATCATAGCATTGACCATCTCGCCGTCCTGAAGTTCCAGGAGGTTTACTATGGCTTTGCCTCTGGACTGACGGGAGCCTTCGGGGATTTCATAGACTTTCTGCCAGTAGAGCCTGCCGAGGTTCGTAAAGAAAAGGATATAATCGTGGGTTGAGGAAATAAAGAGGTTCTCTACGAAATCTTCTTCCTTCATTTCCATGCCTATTATACCCTTGCCCCCGCGGCGCTGCATAGTGTAAGTGTTAAGGGGGAGGCGCTTTACGTAGCCTCCGTTTGTAATTGTAACTACGACATCTTCTTCGGGAATCAGGTCTTCATCTGTGACCTGGCCAGCATCCTGCACGATTATTGTCCTGCGGGCGTCTCCATATTTTCCCTTGAGTTCCAGAAGCTCGTTTCTAATTATTTCATACTTGAGCTCATCACTTTCAATAATTCCCCTAAGTTCTGCGATCAGTTTTATAAGACCTTCCAGCTCCTCGAGAATCTTCCGGGTCTCAAGTCCTGTCAGGCGCTGCAGGCGCATTTCCAGGATAGCTTTAGACTGGACTTCGTCAAGGGCAAAATTGTCCATCAAACCCTTTTTTGCCTCATCGGCGTTTGCTGAGCCTTTAATTAGAGCGACCACTGCGTCTATATTATCCAGGGCGATTCTCAACCCTTCCAGGATGTGAGCCCTCTCTTCACTCTTCTTAAGATCGTAGAGCGTCCGCTTCTGGATAATTTCCATCCTGTAGTCCAGGTAGATTTCCAGAATTTCCTTCAGGTTAAGTTCCTTTGTCTTTATTCCGTCCACAAGGGCCAGATTGATGATTCCGAAGCTGGTCTCCATCTGGGTGTGCTTGTAGAGCTGGTTTAAAATAACCTTCGGGTTCATGCCCCGGGAAAGCTCGATAACAACCCTTATCCCATCCCTGTCTGACTCGTCCCGCAGATCGGAAATTCCGACTATTATCTTATCCCGGGCGAGCTGAGCAATGTTTTCAATCATCCGGGCTTTATTCACCTGATAGGGGAGCTCAGTTACAATAATTTGCTCCCTATCTTTCTTAAATTCCTGGATTTCGGCAACTGCCCGAATCTTCACCGGACCCCTTCCAGTCATGTACGCAGACTTTATGCCTGCTGTTCCCAGGATATGAGCACCTGTAGGGAAGTCAGGACCCTTGATTACGCTCATGAGTTCCGGAATTGTTGTATCCCGATTCTCGATAAGCATGAGAGTACCGTCAATTACCTCTCTTATGTTGTGTGGGGCCATGTTTGTTGCCATCCCCACTGCAATTCCTGTGGATCCGTTTATAAGAAGGTTTGGAAGTTTTGCAGGGAGGACTACGGGCTCTTCCATGGACCCATCATAATTGGGCCTGAAGGGCACAGTTTCCTTCTCAATGTCCGCCAGCATTTCACCTGCGATTTTATCCATTCGGACTTCAGTGTAACGCATAGCAGCAGCCTCGTCCCCATCAATGGAACCAAAGTTTCCCTGCCCATCAATTAAGGGATAACGAAGGGAGAAAGTCTGCACCATCCGCACGATACTATCGTAAACTGCAGTATCCCCATGAGGATGGTATTTACCGAGCACGTCACCCACCACACGGGCGGATTTCTTGTAGGGTTTGTCATGCGTAATCCCGGCCTCGTTCATAGCAAAAAGGATTCTGCGGTGGACCGGCTTTAAGCCGTCCCGAGCATCGGGAAGTGCCCTTCCTACTATCACGCTCATCGCATAGTTGATGTAGGAGCGTTTCATCTCATCGTCGATAAGGATAGCAGTAATCCCGGTCTTTTCGGCCTCTAACCCTTCGTCTTCAGGCTCTTCCGAAACAGGATCGGCTATATCCATTTCAATTTTATTCTCAGGATCTCCTTGTATCAGATCGGGTGAAACTGTCTCATTTTCCGTTTCTTCACCCTGCTCTTCCGGGATAAGGGTGGCCTGATAAGATTTTTTCATTTCAGCTTCTGATTTTTTTTCTTCTTCATATTTTGCCATTTTTAGCCACCTCAGATATCAAGGTCCACAACTTCTTTTGCATGAGTTTCTATGAAATTTCGACGTGGCTCCACTTCATCTCCCATAAGAATTCTGAAGATCTCGTCAGCTCGGATCGCATCTTCCAGGGTCACCTGTAAAAGGGTCCGGCTCTCAGGGTTCATGGTAGTTTCCCAGAGCTGTTCTGGATTCATTTCTCCAAGCCCTTTATAGCGCTGGATTGTAAGCCCTTTGTCCCCGATTTCTTTCTTCTTTTCTTCGAGCTCCCTGTCCGAATGAATATAGTACTCAGCTTTGCCCTTTTTAATACGGTAGAGGGGAGGCTGGGCGATATACACGTATCCGGCATCGATCAGAGGCCGCATATAACGGAAGAAGAGCGTGAGAAGAAGAGTTCGGATGTGTGCTCCATCCACATCGGCATCGGTCATGAGAATTATCTTATGGTAGCGGGCACTTTCCAGGTTAAAGTCCTCACTGACACCGGTCCCGAAGGCAGTAATAAGGGAAATAATCTCGTTGTTTTTCAGGATCTTTTCGAGTCTGGATTTTTCCACGTTTAAGATCTTGCCTCTAAGAGGTAAAATGGCCTGAAAACTCCTGTTTCTGCCCTGTTTTGCCGAACCTCCTGCCGAATTTCCCTCCACTATATAAATTTCGCAGGCTGCAGGGTCTTTTTCCGAGCAGTCCGCAAGTTTGCCCGGAAGAGTGCTGACTTCAAGAGAATTCTTTCTCCTTGTTAGTTCCCTTGCTTTTTTTGCAGCTTCCCTGGCTCTCTGGGCAAGGAGAGCTTTATCCAGGATAACATTTGCAACTTTGGGATTTTCCTCAAAAAATTCTGCAAGCCCGTCAGTTACAAGTGAATCGACTATGCCTTTGACCTCGCTGTTTCCAAGCCTTGTTTTGGTCTGTCCCTCAAACTGGGGTTCCATGAGCTTGACACTTATGATTGCAGTCAGCCCTTCCCTCACATCGTCGCCCGTAAGTTTTTCTTCTTCCTTGGTGAGCTTGTTAGCTTTAATATAGTCGTTTGCAACCCTTGTAAGGGCTGTCTTAAAACCGATTATATGGGTTCCGCCTTCAGGAGTGTTGATATTATTTGCGAAGGAATACACATTCTCAGTATAGCTGTTTGTGTACTGCATCGCAATTTCGACTACCATATCATCTCTCTGGCGTTCGAAATAAATTGGTTTTTCATGGAGCGCCTGTTTTTTCCTGTTCAGGTACTCCACGAATTCCACTATTCCCCCCTGATAGGCAAAAGTCTCTGCCTGCCCATCTGGACTTCTTAAATCTTTGATGCTGATTGTGAGGCCCCGATTAAGGAAAGCTAGTTCCCTTAACCTGTTTGAAAGAATATCATAATCGAAATATGTGGTCTCGAAGATTTTCGGATCAGATTTAAAAGTTGTCTTTGTGCCCGTGGTGTCCGAAGTTCCGATTTCCTGAACATCAGCTTCAGGTTTTCCACGGATATAGCGCTGAAAATACTTCTTGCCATCTCTATTCACTTCAACTTCCAGCCATTCGGAAAGAGCGTTTACTACAGAAACTCCTACTCCATGCAGTCCCCCTGAAACTTTGTAGGTGTTCTTGTCGAACTTCCCTCCGGCGTGCAAGACAGTCATCACGACTTCAAGAGCTGATTTCTTATGCACAGGATGGGGGTCGATGGGTATCCCTCTCCCATTATCCAGGACTGTTACACTCCCATCGGGGTTAATTGTGACATCTATCCTGGTACAGAAGCCTGCAAGGGCTTCATCAATGCTGTTGTCTACTACTTCATAGACCAGGTGGTGAAGCCCACGGCTTTCCGTGCTCCCTATATACATACTGGGACGTTTCCGGACAGCTTCCAGGCCTTCAAGCACCTGGATGCGCGAAGCATCATAAACCTGTTTATCACTCATCTTGGGTTGTTCTCCATAAAAATCTAATAAATTATCATAAGTGTAACATTTAATTTTTTTTTAAAAATTCGTGGGGAAACTTCGTCAAAATAGGTATTAGAAATTCTGTTAAATTCATAACCCTTCAATTGACCCTTCACTTATTATTATGTTGATTTTATATTTAACTATAATGTTTCTACCATGAACCTAATTCAATATGCGCTCATACATTTTAAGCCTTTAGATTCATGGAGAATTCGACCAGATTTTTTGCTGTAAATTCCTTGAGAAATAGGTGCTCTGACATAATTTTGCGGCAAATTATGCGTATTTCATAGTAATTTTCTGGCATGTATTCGAGATAAATAAATATTTCCTGTTCCACTGAATAAAAATATATGTTTTCTTATGGGTTAGGGCATAACTTGCGGCATTTTTGAAGTTTTCTGACTCGCTTAATCTGGTCTAATTTTTCAGAACTAGAGGAAGACATTACAATAGGTAGTATCAAGCATGTAATAAAAGGCTGCGAAACTCAATTGAAAGTACTGAGAGATGGTGAAAAGCAGGACTCATTATAAGAGCCATTTGAGGGTAATACTTTCACA
>JAUPKV010000451.1 GCA_030837265.1 Methanobacteriota archaeon | reverse complement strand
GCAGCTAAATAGAGACGTTTACTTCTTTCATCAAGTGAAGATTTAAGTAAATCATGTCTTTTAGAGATTAATTGTTCATATTCTTCTTTGTCCACGTAAATTAGATGGTAGGCATACTATATAAATTTATCAGTTTATTTTGTTACGGCTCCTTAGTATGTATTAGCTGTAAGGCATGTATTAGCTATATGATTTGTATCAAATCTTTGAATCAGCCTGATATCGATTCATTGAATCAGCCTGATATCAATTCATTGAATCAGCCTGATATCAATTATAAACTTGTATTCACAATTATAATACTCATTTTAATTATTAAAGTCTGCATTTAACGGCAAAAAACGCCTATAATTTCAAAACTAGCAGGGAATAATAAATGAGTTTGATTATTACTCAAAAAAAATTAAAAGAAATTTAATATTCACTACCAGGGAGCGCAAAGGGTCACGAATATCCCTACTTATACAGAATGTAGAATTAATGGTAAATTTAGTCTCACTTGTACTAGATTATCTTGTCGATCAGGAAGATAGAATTCGTCAACTAATACTCAGAGTTGAAAAGTCTATCTTAACTACTGTAACTGAATCTTACCTTCAAGGCGTTTCCATCCGAAGAATGGAAAAAGAATACTGGACTACAGGAAACAGGTATATACTAATGGAACAGTAATCAAAATAGAAAAAAAGGTGACAAAGTGAAATTTACAGAAATTAAGTCACACTACCAAATACAGGGATGTAGAAATGAAAAGAATAGAATCAAGTGAATATTTTGATGTGGTACTAGCTTATTTTACCGACCATAAGGAGCCTGCTTGTGTTTATGCATTCCTCCTAAATACTCTGTGGAAAGATAACTACAAACTATCTAATAGGATGTTTTATGAACGTGTCAATGCACTAAAACCTACAGAAAACTGTTTTCGTTTCTTTACTGACAACGAATGTATTCTCGTTCTATGCTCCAATTAGAAAACAGACAATTTTTGCTGCATTACAACTTTTTTTGATACCTTCAAGGCGTTTAGCGCTCAATTCCACTTTTCTCGTGCGAGCCTGTAACTAACTTATCAACATCATGACGCCAGAAAATTCCAATAATTCTATCTACTTCACTTCCTTTGAGATTTTGTTGCTAAATATTTGAAGTGGAGATTTCTGTGCAAAATCGAGTTGCTCCATTTATATACTTACTTCCGGACTATTTTTTCCCTTCATTCCAATCAATTCCAATAAGTTTAAAAACAATGAACGTTATGAAGAAAAGAACTTTAATGTTTAAGATGTGGGACTAACTTCCCGGTTTATCTACAAAAAAACTAGGCTGTTTTCCTTAAACCTTAATCATAAAAGTGTCGTGAGTAATCGGATGGAGGGTGATGCTATGGAATTAGACGAAGTCATAATGGTAAGGGCAAACTTTGATTATTATTCTAAAAACTATCTAGACTATACTGATATAGATACAGCACATACTGAAAGTGGGTTCCCTGGCCTGACGACTGTAAACGATGTAACACGGGCTTATAGAATTGGCCCTGTCGCAGGAGGCATTTTCCACTCAGGGGAAAAGGCTGCTAAACTTGCCATGGAAAAAATCAAGAAATTCAGATAGTGTACAGATACATAAAGCAGTAATCATGATACATAAATAGTCATTATATTTTTATACGATTTTATTTATTTTTTATGCCGGAAAAAATATATTTCTTTCCCAAGTAAGGTCTCTTGCCCTTCCCGGCAAAAACTTTATATAAAAAAACTCCTTCTATACGTTGCTTCAAATAAGAATTACCAGACCCTGTGGCCGGGGTAGGGTAGAGGTCATCCTGCGACCCTGTGGAGGTTGCGATCCGTGTTCGATTCACGGTCCCGGCCCTTAATATTTTTTAATTTTTGTTTTTCTTTAAAATTATCCGTTAATTATTTTTGTAATTGTTTTCTTTAAAGAAACGAGAAACTGCATGAAAGCATTAATCATAGACGGCTACGTTGATGAACCTGCCTGCCTGGGGGTTCCTCCTTACCTTTCCCCTTATCCCCGGTATATTGCAGGCGCTCTCAGGGAGCGAGGGCTTTGCGAAAATGATATTTATTACCTTACCATCGACACCTTAAGAGAAGATTCTCTAGCTGCTAGAAAACTCATTGAGAAAACAGACCTGCTAATTGTCATCGCAGGCATGACAGTGCCTGGGAAATATCTTAGAGCTTCCCCAATAACGCCTGAAGAAATCGAGATAATCCTTCGGGCTGCAGGCGGCTTGAAAGTTATAGGTGGCCCTATTAGGCTTGGATTCAGCAAGGAAGGTGGAAAGGCGGCAAAAGGTACCGAAGGCGAAATCAACCTTGAAGGGGCAGCTCTTGCCAGAATGGATATAGAGGCTTTTGTTTATGATATTTTACAGGAACAGAAAGAATGTGGCTGGGACACAGGCGTTCATTCCAGGCTTAGAGTTCCGGAAGCTATCGAACACCGCTTCAGGACAACAGGAGAAATTGGGCGATGGGGACCTAAAGGTGCTTTTTTAATCAAACAGCACCCTGATTACCCTCATTGTATGTGTGAACTTGAGACCTACCGGGGATGTGGAAGACTTGTTCACTGTTCTTTCTGCACAGAATCTTTCTATGGAACTTCAGATTACAGACCTGTCAAAGATGTAATTAACGAAGTGTCGGCCCTGTACGCACAGGGAGCCCGCTATTTCAGGATAGGAAGGCAGCCTGACCTCTTCTCCTACTCCGGAACTGATGTAGGAGGGCCTGTCCCAAAACCGGATCCGGAGATAATCGAGAAGCTTTTCAAAGGGATAAGAAATACTGCTCCGAATCTTTCAGTCTTGCATATGGACAACGCAAATCCCATCACAATTGCAACTTATCCCGAGGAATCGGAGCAAATCCTCAAAACAATAATCAAATATCATACTCCAGGGGATGTAGCAGCATTCGGGATGGAAAGTGCTGACCCGAAGGTTATCTCGGCAAATTTCCTTAAAGCAAGTCCTGAAGAAGTTTTAGAGGCGATCAAGCTTGTAAACAAACTTGGAAGATTTCAAGGATCAAACGGCCTTCCTGAGATTCTTCCAGGCATCAATTTTGTGCACGGACTGCCGGGAGAATCTAAAAAAACTTTCCAGCTTAACTATGAGTTCCTGAAACATGTACTCGATTCAGATCTTCTCCTCAGGCGAATAAACATCCGTCAGGTAATGGCTTTTCCAGGAACACCTATTTACGGAAAAGACGAAGTCACAAAGAAACATAAGGCACTTTTTTTGGATTACAAAGAGAGGGTCCGGAAAAACATTGACCTTCCAATGCTGCGGCGCGTTGTGCCCGAAGGCACAATACTTAGGGCTGTGATATGCGAAATGCATGATAATGGAATTACTTTTGGAAGACAACTTGGTTCATACCCTCTGCTGGTTGGAATTCCTTCTTCATTAACTTTAAGGAAATTCACTGACGTGACTGTCACCGGGCATGGAATGCGCTCGATTACAGGCATTCCTTACCCCTTAAACATCAATACTGCCTCTTTTTCCCTTATAAAAGAACTACCGGGGCTTGGCAGAAAAGCTGCAGCCTCGATTACTGCCGGAATCCCTTATGCTGACAGAGAAGATTTTCTTAGTAGAGTGAGTGAAGGAGCTAAATTGCTCAAGTTTATTGAAATTTGATTTAAAATACTTTCGTTTGTATGTAAGTTGGCAGGATTAACCCTTCCTGCTTCGTATTATTGCCAAAAGAGCTATTATGATAGATCCCGCAAACCCTATAAGTCCAACCCAGGAAAAAGCATTTCCGCTTAGCAGAACATAAGTTGAAACGATGAGCAGGACAGCAAGATAAAATTCTTTTGCAAAAACACTCCCTTTGCCCTCTTTTTGTTTAACGGAAATAAACTTATCTCCCATCCCGTCCATTTTCTCGGCAAACTCCCTGATTGCAGCCCTTAATTCGGCTTTTTCATCCACAGGTCCTGTATTAAATTCAATCTGTAGTGCAGCACCTTTGGGGACATAAAGTTTTTTGTATGCTTCCATGAGAACGGGGATTGCGATGTTTTTAATGTTGAATTTAGGGTCAAGTTCCAGACAGACTCCCTCGATTAGAAGGATAGCCCTCTGCAAAGTTGAAAATTCTCCAGGGAGCTTTATGTCGTATTTGAGTCCTAATTTTGCATAATTGTCGCTTTGCCTGCCTTCAAGCCCATAGTTCTGGTTTGCGATCAACGTATCAATATCTTTCCTTAGCCTACGGACATCTACGTTCCTTGCATCTGCGCTCCCAATCTTTAGGAAACTCTGAGTAGCGCCTTCTACATCCTTATTATTGATGGCATAATAAAATTCGAGCATATTCTTTTTAAGTTCATCATCGATACTACCGACAGCTCCAAAATCAATGAAGACAACGGTATCGTCTTCCTGGACGATCATATTGCCACCATGTGGGTCTGCATGGTAAAAGCCATCGATATAGACTTGCTTTAGGTAACTTTTTGTAATGGTACGTGAGTATTCTGATTTTTTGCTTTGCGGCACAGGCATGTTAATAATGTCTTTAATCTGCTTTCCATTAATAAATTCCATTGTAAGGATATTGGTAGAGCAGTAGTCAGGATAGATTTTAGGTACTGCAACATTTTTCACATTTTTGAAATTGTCTTCAAAACGTCTCATGCTAACGGCTTCGATTATGAGATCCACTTCCCGCGT
>JAUPKV010000450.1 GCA_030837265.1 Methanobacteriota archaeon | reverse complement strand
GGACTGTGGAAAATAATCGTTCCTATAAGCCCGATGACAGAGAAAATGGCTACTATTATTACAACCGCACTAGCTCTACGCTCTCTCATATATTGATAAGCAATTGCACCTACAGCCCAGACGCCTGCCAGGACCGTACCCTGGAAAATCATATCGTAGTAGCTAAATGTGTAAAAGATGATGATCGGAACAACCACACCTAATGCGAAATTAAGGTCAAATATCCTTTTCATTATACTAATTAATTTCATTGTGAATCACCCCGTTTTTCTATTATGCCCTCGCTACTTTACTTGAAGTTTTCTACACGGTTTTTATCAAAAGCGCTGTCCTACTAAAGAGGACTTTAGGTGCGGAAATCTGCTTTAAGCCGGCAGATCGGGCAACCTTTAAAGTGTCATCAAAATCTGATTCTGAGACATGGCCTTTTGGTTCGACGATCAGAAATCTGCCTTCAGGCTTGATATGGGAAGCGACTTCATTCAAAAAACTCCTTTTATCAGGAACCTCATGGACCATATAAAATGCCAGTGCAAAATCGACCATCTCAGAGATGCCTAATTTATCAGATTGGGCTTTATGAAGAATGATACGAGAGTCAAGCCCTTGCTGCTTGCTTTTATTCTTTACCATCTGAAGCATCTCTTCCTGAATATCTACAGAGATTACCTTCCCCTTTTCTCCTACCATCTCTGCCATTGCCAGGGAAAAAAATCCGGGTCCGCAGCCCAGGTCCAGTGCAGTCTGGCCTGCTTTGACATATCCGCCTACGATTTTGTGTGGGTTATGTATAAGCTTGCGAAACCAGTTATCAAGAGCCCAGGCCTTCTTGTAAGAGCATACATCCGTCTGTGAATTCATCATTTATTTCCTCCTTTTTTCATCTTACGTGCAGTTGATTCTGATTTTATTGATTGACAGTCAATCAGTAAATTATCAAAAAAAATTACATGGTTAATGTTACATCAAATCTCCAGGTGGAACTGATAATCAGTAACCCCAAGCACCTTGCCAGTGATTTCTTCTAAAGCGCCGCGCATTCTCTCTCGTGATTCAAAAGTCCCTGAGAAATGATAGGAGATAGCCAGGATTGAAGTCAGCAGGAGTACGAAAGATTCCCTGGGATATTTCATTTTGAAAATCCCTTCGTCAATGCCTTTTGAGATCACTTCAGCTATACTGGGAGAGATCCTGGCTTCCAGAGCTTCCTCCAATTTATCGTGAAGTAAATAGTTGCCCTTCTGGTGCATGAGTCTCATAAAACCTTCTTTAGAGCTACCAGCACTCATAATGCTGTTCAGCATGGAATTAACCTTTGTTGCCGGGTCCTCATTGCTTTTTTCTATATTCCTTACGTTTTCAGCAATAGGAGCTACTATTTTCTCGGCTACTGCTTCAAGAATTTCTTCTTTAGACTTAAAATAATGATAGAATGTGCCCTGCCCAACCTTTATCTCTTTGACTATATCACTGACTGCCGTGTCCTCATAGCCTTTTTTTGTAAAGAGGCTCTCAGCTGCATCAATTAGCTCCTTACGCCTCTCAGCAGGGTCTTTGACTGTTCGTTTCATTCTTGCTCCTTTATTGACTGACTGTCAATCAATAATAGGTTTTAGTCAAATAAATATGTTTCGGGCATTAAAAAAGTTAAATTTTTTAATCTGTATCGTAGAGGTAAAAGAGTTCCCATTTACTTTTAACGTTTCCAGCTGAAAATCCAATTGAAGATGTCATATGTATGGTTTTTACTTAAGCTTAAGCCGCTGCCTGACTTTTCATTACGCTCAATACCTGCTCCGTCACTTGTCAGCTTAACTAACCATGCATCCCCGTTTTTAACGCCTGCAGCTACATATCCATTGTCAGAAGTCTGCCGGACAGAATATAGAGTGCAATTTGAAAACACTTTCATCCATTCCTGATTACCTGCACTGTCTGTTTTTAGTATAAAAGCAGCAGCATCGGTTCCATAAGAACGTGATTCCGTATACTTACCAGCCAATACATAACCTTTATCTGAAGTCACCGAAATAGAGAAGGATGAATCATCCAGCGGTCCGCTAAAAGTCTTATTCCATTGTTCCTGACCATGTTCGTCGGTCTTGATAAGCCATATGTCACTATTAGTAGCTGTTTCCCTTAGATTAATTGCACTGGCAATTGCATATCCACCATCAGGTGCCTGTGTAACCTGATCAAATAATGGATCTAAAATTTCAGAACTATTCTTTTGACCAAAAATGCTATTCCACTGCTGATTTCCATTTTTATCATACTTGGTTAACCTGATATTTCCCTCCGTCAGAAGCAAATCTTCATAACTGCCAATCTCATGCCAGGCCGTATCCCCAATTATGTATCCTCCGTCGGAAGTACGCTCAGCCCTATACTGGAGATAATCTTCGTGAGTAATTTTATCATAATCCTTTTTCCACATTACATTTCCATTCTTGTCAATTTTGATCATCCAGGGCTCAGAAAAACCAGGAAGAAATGAATAATCGGAAGGAAGTGTAGAACCTAACAATACATAACAGCCATCTGAAGTTTGTTGTGTAAAGTATCCCAAGCCAGCGTACATTTTCTCGAAAGTTTTGTTCCACTGTATATTTCCGTTCCTGTCAACCTTGATAAGCCAGGCATCATGATAACCTTCCAATTCTTTGCCGTATGGAATCGTTGTACCTGCAACTATGTACCCCCCGTCCGAAGTCTGCTGAACACACCTGGAAATATCCTTGCCATCTCCACCAAAAGACCTATTCCATTGTTCCGCCGGTGCTGATGCAGCCGCCAAAGTCGATAAATACAAAAAAAGAATTGAGACAAGAAAAAACTGGAACATCTTGTACTTATTTTTCTTAATCATTTTGTCACCCCAAAATACGCATACCCTTTCAATAATAAACAAAACAGCCTTATCGAATACTAACTTTCGTTTCCAAGCACCTCGCTGAAACTAAATTTTATATGGTAGTTATATTGAGGAAAGTTATTCATATAGACTTCTATGATACGTTTTTGATTGTCGGTAATTTACAGAAATCTTCTTTTTTAACCTGGTAGGTAGTCCATATATCAAGCTCAAGTCAGATGAGATAAATTACACTATCGCGTGGGCAAACAATAAAAGGCTGCAAACAGTCCTGTCTTTGTTTACTCCATGGAAGTATAACTTCTTATATTCTTCAGCAGTCACATTTTTTATTCCGGAAAACCCCCTTGCTGCAAGGAAAGTCTCAGTCACCTCTTCCTTGATTCCGAACTGAAGAGGTTCTCCCTGTTGTATCAGAAAGTTTCGGATATTCTTTCCCACTTCCAGGTCGCATGTCCCGTCCACAACTGATTCAACGTAATAATCAAAAATGACCGTACTACCCTTGCCCGAATTCTTTACGATAAAAGATAATGTCTCATCAACTGCTTCCGGCGGAATGTACATAATAAGTCCTTCAAGAATAAAGAGAGTTTTCTGCGACCTGTCGTATCCATGACCCAACAATTTTTCACCAAAGTTATCGGTTTCGAAATCAACTGGCACAAACATGACGTGGTCCGGAAGAGAACCAAAGATTTCTTTGATCTTTTCGATTTTTACTCGCTGAGTAACCGGATGATCTACTTCGAACACTCTTACCTTTCCTTTCAAGCCGTCAATCCTGTATGCCCTGGTGTCATATCCTGCTCCCAGAATAACCAATTGCTCAATCCCTTCGTTTAGTAAGCCTTTTACAAAGTCATCAAAATATCTGACTCTAGCCCTAATCGAGTTTGCGAGTCCTGGAAAAAGACGCTCGTAATACTCTGACATTTCTTTTGTCTTCTCCGGGTTGGTCGCTGCCATTGCCAGGGTATCCGGGTTAACGAAGTGGACAGCATATGGGTCATAGCATATTCGTTCTCCCTCTGGCTTTCTTGATTCCCCGAATCTGTGGAGAGCAATCAGCTCAGCCATTTTACTGGGTCCTTTTCTCTCTATGTTCGTTTTATTTGAAGCTGTAGTGCATGTTGATTTCTGCGTTTATGGTTCCTCCTTCAATTTTCACTTAAAATATAAATTTTAATGAGTTTGGTTCAGTAAAATATGTCTTCCCGGTTTTTCAATAAGTTCATCTGTTTTCGTTTTGCATAGCAGGTTCTGTGTTCATAAGCATACGGTGTATGAAACCTGCGGCATCTACATAAAATTGGTATTGACCTATGCCCTGTTTTTCAAGTACTTTCTTAAAATCGGAGCGCATTTCCATGAGACTTTTGGTTATCAATGTCAAAAAAATAGTCATTTCCACCGGATCTACATCACTCCGGATTAGTCCTTCGTCTATCCCTGATTTTATCGCATTACAGGTTATGATAAAAGTATCCTGGCGCAGTTTGAGGATCTCCTTTGCAATTTCGTTAATGTCTTCGTTATCATCGATTGCAAACCTTCCTGAACGAAAATAAAGATATGCCCGGTTATAGTTCGGGTACCCACTAACAAACTCAAAATATACTGCTCCAATCATATCCAGTATTTCGATCCCTGTTTTGCAGTTTTTTGTTTTTTCCTCGATCATGCCATTCAGGATTTTTACCCCGCGCAGGACAATAGCGAAAAAAAGCGATTCCTTATCTTTGAAATAGAGGTAAAGCGCAGCTTTGCTCAACTCAACTTCATTAGCAATGTCATCCATCGAGACATTATCATAGCTTCTGGTGAAGAACAATTTCTCAGCAGCATCGAGAATATAACTGCGCCTCTGCTCTTTTTCCTGTTCCTTTATTTCCTTTATTGACAATCCCATCACCGGAAAATGAACGCCATTCATATAAATTACTTATAGTAATAATTATTACTAGTGGTCAGAATGAATTATAAAACTTTGCATTCTGTTAAATTAATAAATTATGTAGAAATAGTGGTCGTTTGACTCAGAAAACAAAAAAGAATTCTGAGTTTCATCTGCTTGTTTCAGGAATGAAATGTAATTTCAGAGCTTCTTACTCCTCTGTAGCTACAACATAGGCCTCTTTTTAATGAGAAGGAAGCAATATTCTAAGTTATCTATACTAATTTTAAATATATTCCAAAATTTATATTAGTTCTACTTAGAGTCATGATAGTGAACTTGAGACTATTAATCATCAGAAGTTCTTTCCGACCATGTGTACATGCCCTCTCTATGAGTAGCCCAGTTATCCAGACCATAATTTTTTATCTTTTTGATATTGTTCTGTGGGACATTTCCATGAAATGGCTTAAGGAATTCGAATTTATCACATGCTTCAAACTCTTCGCACTCCCAGCAGCCTTCAAATCCTTTTAAGTGAACGCATTTAACAATTTCGCACGGCTGCAAACATCCATCCCCTCCAGACCTACAGGGGATATCACACTTTAATTTGCTGATAGCCTCCAGAGCAGAGATCATCTCTTTATAGCTCTCAAGTTCATTAACAGATCTCTGCTTGACCTTCACATAATTTTCGAATTTTATTTTCCTTAATTCGTCTAATAGGTGTAAGGCTAAATCAGGGGCTTCACTTTTAAATCGTATGCAATCGCCGCAAAACAGGCCGCAGTATGCCGTAAATTCCCTATTGTGCTGTCCCATATCCTCTCCATTAGTCCTAGAGTTATTGTTTCAGTTATCATTCTTTTTTCAGAGTAATTATCACTTATTTCATATCAATAAGGCGACCTTAATTATAAGTAAATTGCAACCATTTATTTTGAGAGTCAGTGCTCTGTATCTTTAATCGTTCTATTCTACAAAAAATCCATGGTCCAATTTAGGATAAAATCAGTTATTCTGACAAGACTAACAGAGAAGCTGTGTCCCCGCAGCAAGCTGTAGGGTATTTGAATGAAAAATGATCTTTCTATACTGTCGCATGGGCAAAATTTGATAGGCAGCAAACAGGTCGACTTTCATTGACCCCCTGGAAAAAGGCCTTTTTATAATCCTCACTTGTAACATTGCAAACATGGTAAAATCCGCGCTGAGCAAGGAATCCTT
>JAUPKV010000449.1 GCA_030837265.1 Methanobacteriota archaeon | reverse complement strand
TGATAGAGATATCAATGCTGCAATCAATATCAAAAAGTTCTCTCTTCAAGATCAAAATCTTATAGTAATCTGACACCTGTGGAACACAGGGGATGAGCTTGGGGACTTGCGAACAGTAGTTCGAGGGATGAACCACGAAGCTCCTTCCTCAAAACCTAGTCGAAGACGAAGGTTTTAGGGAGGGGTAGTTCACTCGATTCCAATCAGTGTGATTTGGAAACAGAATTTCAACCCATATTTCTGGAAAAAGTTTTTAAAACATAATCATTTCTTTTGAGTGATCGGCTCGAAATAAATCGTGGCAATAAAGAAAAAGTATTGAATGATTATTAAAAGTTTTATATATATTTTGTTTAATACGGATAATTATATATAGAGTTTTAAATACTGTAATTTGCATCTGCTTAGGATTGATCATCAATATTCATTATAATGAATATTGATGATCTTGTGAAGTAATTTTAAAGGAGATAAAAATACTTACTAAGCCACTAACAATAAATTAGGAGTAGTTAAAAAATGAAGTTCGGAATCGAATTTGTGCCAAGCGATCCTGTCTTAAAGATCGCATATTATGCAAAGCTTGCTGAACAGCAGGGATTCGACAATGTCTGGATCACTGACCATTACAACAACCGTGATGTCTATACCACTCTCACAGTACTCGCTATGAACACAAACAGTATCAAGATCGGTTCCGGCGTTACGAATTCCTATACCAGGAATCCTGCGATTACTGCATCCAGTATTGCTTCTATTGCTGAGATCTCGGGAGGCAGAGCGGTTCTCGGTATCGGACCCGGTGACAAAGCAACCTTCGATGCTATGGGTATTGCCTGGGTCAAGCCACTTGCTACCATTAAAGAAGCAATTCAGGCAATTCGCATCTTCCACTCGGGTAAGAAAGTGTCCATGGAGGGGGAAGTTGTCAAGTTCGCAGGTGCAAAACTTGCTTTCAATGTAGGAGAAATACCTATATACATGGGTGCACAGGGTCCAAAAATGCTTGAACTTGCCGGAGAAATTGCAGACGGCGTTCTTATCAATGCCTCCCATCCGAAGGACTTTGAGGTCGCTGTCGAACAGATTCGGAAAGGAGCTGAAAAAGCTGGCCGCGACCCATGTGAAGTCGATGTTACGGCATATGCTTGCTTCTCAATTGACAAAGACCCTGTAAAAGCAGTCAATGCCGCAAAAGTAGTTGTTGCTTTTATTGTTGCAGGCTCCCCGGACCTTGTCCTTGAGCGCCACGGCATTCCGTTAGAAGCTAAGAGCCAGATCGGTGATGCAATCGCAAAAGGAGACTTTGCAGCTCTTATGGGCGGCCTGGTGACCTCTCAGATGATCGAAGCTTTTGCTATTTGCGGGACTCCGGAGGACTGTATGAAGAGAATTAAAGACCTCGAAGCAATTGGAGTTACTCAAATAGTAGCCGGATCTCCTATCGGTCCTGACAAGGAAAAAGCAATAAAGCTTATAGGTAAAGAAATCATTGCAAAGATGTAATTCTTTTTACAAAGATGCAATTTTATTGCATCTTTTCAATTATTTTTATAACAGGGTTAATTATTTTTATGAATTAATTAATTATTTTCATAAGATAGCTTGATTTCGGGTATTAAAAGCCAGAAAGTATTAATAACTGTCCGAAATTTAATATATTAAAAATAATTAAATTAAACCAAAATAAAAATCAAATTAAAAATAAGGAGTTGGTATCTGGAATGATACGAGCTTTCTATATTGGGCGTTTTCAACCGTATCATTTTGGCCACCACGCTGTAATTACTCGCATTGCAGAAGAGGTTGACGAACTGGTAATAGGCATTGGAAGCGCCCAGAAAAGTCATGAAGCTACTGATCCTTTTACTGCAGGAGAAAGAGTGCTAATGATTTACAATGCACTTGAAAGCCTCCCTATTCGCCACTATGTCCTCCCTATTGAAGACGTCAGATACAATTCTATCTGGGTTCATCATGTCGCATCCCGTACACCCAAATTTCATGTTGTATACTCAAATAACCCATTGGTCATCCAGCTTTTCAGAGAAGCCGGTTTTTGCGTAAAAGAATCACCTCTTTACGTCCGAGAAACATATTCTGGTACAGAAATCCGAAGACGAATGATTGCTGGCGAAAAATGGGAACACCTCGTTCCAAAACCTATCGCAGAATCGATCAAAGAGATTGATGGAGTATCTCGTCTCAGGAATGTATCTGCAAGCGATGGAAATTCACCTCTCTAAAAGTCGAAAAGTGATTTTTGGGTTTTCGACTCTGCTTTTTTCAATGCTTTCTCGTCATCAGCTTCCGGATTTGTAGGTTTAGGTTCAGAGACTTTCTTAGCACTTTCTAATTTCTTTATTTCTCCGGAAGGTTCAGGGGATAAGTCTAATGTCGATTTGCGGGTTTTCAACTTGCTTTTAGAAGCCTGGGGATTGGGAGTTTCAGGTTTCCCGGTTAATATTTTATCTTCTTTCTCAGGAGGTTTAAATATAGAGCTAAGTGGGTTTTGCGTCTCATTTTCTGACATAGTACGGGATGTAGCAGGAGCTATGAAAAACTCTACTTCTTTTCTGGATTCATCACTACCTGTACGGTACAGTTCCTGTGCTTCTTCGTAGATTTTTTGCAGCTTTTTGCTGGGTTTTGTGCTCCCGGAAAGGTACATCAACTCTTCAAGGTCAAGCCCGAGATCTGCAGTTACTTCAATTGCAGCTCTTTCATCTTTTACCATTCTGGAATAAATCTCCATAAGGCGGCCTCGGGAATAGCGTATGGACTCAAAGCTGTGTTCTCCAATTTTAGAAGCAATATTATCCCTTAGATCTCGCTTTGAACGAGTCTGTCCAAGCCTTTTCCATAGAGAAGGCTGCTGATACTTGATAAACCCCGGATAAGGCCTGGTTTTCGAGATTGCGGCTCCACAGACCATCAGCATGCTGGCATACCTCCACATGTGATAGTTCTGGCGCTTCTTTACGCGCCCCAGATAGAGGTCAGCCTTTGAAAGATAGTCAAATCCGGTTTGAATATCTCCAAGGTCACCGTCTTTACTCGCATACTGGATAGGCAGGTTTTCGTCGATCCAGTGGATCAGGTCTTCAGGGCTTTCATCAATCCCTCGTGTGACCTCGAGTGCCTTTTTACAATCAGTGCTCTTGAATATCCTTTGCATTGCCTTGAAAATATTTTCTTTTACATCCCTAACAGCGGTGCTGATATCTCCAACTTCCAGCACTTCCTTTCCGCAAGCTGCAGCTTGAAGGTCGTTGACTGCACTCCGGAGGTCACCCCCGGCGTTTTCTGCAATCTGCTGTATTGCATCTATGCTGCACGAAATCCCTTCACTATCACATATTTTCTTCAATGCAGGTATCATAGAACGACTCTGCACTGATCCGAACTTTATCTCCAGGCACAGATCCCGGATAGTTGGAGTCAACCCATAAACGTCATTTACAATCAACACTATCGGCTGAAGTGCAGTCTTTATGATAACTGCAATCGACCGCATCCCGCCTCTATCCGCACTCCCGTGTAGATTATCCGCTTCGTCCAGGATAATCAGACGTTTTCCTCCAAAAAAAGTGTTCATAGATGCCGCTGACCCCGCAACTTTCTCTATCACCCCTGCAGTCCGCTGATCACTTGCATTCAGTTCAATTACTTCCCAGCCCATATCTCGGGCAAGGGCATGAGCACTTGATGTCTTCCCTACACCTGCAGGTCCTTCGAGCACAACTGCCCTTTTCTCAGGTACACCTGAAAGCCACTCCTCTGCCCAGGTTCGTAAATCATGCACTGCCTTTTTATTCCCCACAATATCTTTGAGACTTGAGGGACGGTATTTTTCAGCCCATTCAATTGCCGACATCATCTGTTACCATATAACTAAAAAAGGAACTTATTATTAAGTGTTTATGTAATGGAAGTTTATTAATTATTGAATTTTTGTGATGCTTTGTTTTTATTGGGGGTCGGAGCTGATTCTCTATTATTCTTTTCGGTTACAGCAAATTATATAATGAATTCTGAGCCATGGCTCCTTTGAGCAAGTACACTTTTAGGGCTAGCGTGACAAACGATTGTACCGGCACCCCCTGGTTCGTCGGAAACCAGCAGGACTTTTTCAAAAAACAGGGTATCGATTATATCGATGTAGGGCAGACCGTGGCTACACAGAGACCTTATGCTCTTGCTCACCCGGGAATGGAGACACTAAACAGCAATACCTGTCCTGGATTGTAGCTAATGATAGCGACCTTACCTCTTTTGAGTCAATTAAGTACATTAATCAAACCCTTAAGGTAGGAATTGGGGCCCTTGGGTGCAGTTCCGATTTGCAAACCAATGCACTTTTACGAAAGTACGGGATACCTGCAGACAAGATTGAGTACTCGGTGATACCCGAAGAGAACCAGCAACAAGCGCTCAGAGAAAATATTATAGACATCGCCGTATTGCAGCCTGCATACAGTGGGTGTACTAAAAAGCGCTTGAATGCAAGATCTATTGCAAGCAGCTCGGATGCTCTCGGCGAGGCAGGGGGGATGACTCTGCTTCTCTGTAAGGAAAGCTTTATACAGTCCCATCCGACGACTGTGGAAAAGTTCATCACGGGATATAAGGAGTCAGAGCGGTGGTGCAACGAAAATCCTCGGGAAGCGGGAAATATAACAGCCGAAAGGCTCGGGCTGTGCGAAGGAGGAGCTGTGTCTCATTATTACAGTAACAACGGAAATATCAATGAGTCCCAGTTACAGGCATGGCTGGATGAAATGACCGTTCAAGGTCTTATAAAACCAGGTGAGTTCAAGGTTTCGGATTTATATACAGATCAATTCAAAAATGTCTGGTAAACTTATCTTCCAGGTTTATGCATTTTTTGAAAAACTGAAACGGTGAGAGAACACTCAAAGGATAGTCAGTTTTTAGGAGACAAGAATGAATAAAGAAAATCTTAAAGAATCGAGTGTTCCCGTACGTGAAATTCGCCTGGGTTCGGTTACCGGTTTCGAAGGAACTGCAGGTGAACTGGTAAAGTGCTCACGTTCGGGGAAACTTAGGGATAGTGTCAGGAACTTCAGCCAGTGCATGGGTTGCAGCTCACTTAATGCTTTTTGCCAGTTCTCAATGATAACCGATGTGCGATAATTAATGCCATTGAAAATTTCAATATGATTAAAAAATCAGCTGGCTTGAGCTAAACTAATTATCTATGTAATTACCAATTTGCTTTTCAAATGCATATGTAGAGAGCTATATCTTTTCTTTTTGGAAATAACTTCACGCGTTAGGTTAAATATTTCAAGTTCTATTAAAATGATATCCAAATTCCAGATTCTGTGCTCCATGGGCACTGTACATAATTATGCAGCAGGGAGAAACAAGATCAAATTCTGTACCTCGATGGTTTATGATCTGCCTGCTTCAATTAAAAACAAAGCATTCGCTAAATTTGAGACTTTCGAATTAATTACTCAGTATGCTATTTCCTGGAGGAAACCCGATCATGTAGATCAAATGGACTCTAAATTCATTCAGCCGGGTTAGATTCCCGGGGTTTCCGCTATATTTTTGAATCCCGAATGAGATCGCAATAACATTCT
>JAUPKV010000448.1 GCA_030837265.1 Methanobacteriota archaeon | reverse complement strand
TTAGGATGATTTATGCAGGTGATAATGGCATCAACAAGATTTCCAATAAAAATGAAGCTCCGAAGATTTTTAATAGAAGCGAACGGTAACGGCCACCCCTTAGCAATAACATGGAGGAGTTGCAAAATATTTCCAGGATTTTTAGGACCATAAACCAGAGGAGCACGGATAATCACAACCTCCATTCCAGTTTCTGAGGCTATGCGCCGGAGAACCTGTTCAGCCTCAAATTTTGATAACGTATAAGGACTGTATGGGCGTGGCTTGTCTTCCTCAATAAAAGGCTGATCATGGGTTATGTTGCCATTTACGCCAATCGAGCTCAAAAAGATAAAACGCCGGACACCTGCTTTCGCTGCCATCCGCGCCAACCGCTCAGTCCCAGCTACATTCACTTGGCGGAATGCAGATAGCGGATCGGTAGCATTATCTTGCATTACATGCACCCGAGCTGCTAAGTGGACAACGGCATCCACTCCAGCCAGGGCATCCGACCAATCAGTATCTGCACCGATTGATTCCATCTGAACAACCTCGACCCCGGCAGACAGATTGGCCGCTTGTTCCGCAGACCTGACAACTCCCCGCACATGCCAACCATTCGATGCAATCCTTTTACACAGCGCTTTACCGACAAAACCAGTTGCACCCGTCACTAATATTTTTCCCATACATTTAACTCAACCCATATCAGCAATGTTTTCCGGTCCGCTCAGTCTATTGCAAGATGCAGTTTTATTCCCTTTTCAACGTCCCTGATAATATCGTCGTTAAGGGTGCCAACATATTTTTTCAGACGCGCCTTGTCGACCGCCTTCATTTGGGGTATCTTTAATTTTGAATCAACTTCAAGCCCACTATCTTCCTTGCTCACAAAGACTTCAAAAGGATAAACCTTTGCAGTCTTCGATGAAAAAGGAATTACCATGACAGTTCTCAAATGCTTGTTCGCCTCGTTGCAGGAAACGATCATCGCCGGTCTTTTCTTCTTAATTTCAGCGCCGACCGAAGGTTCAAAATCTACAAAATATATGTCACCACGCATCATCTTCCAGCCCATCTTTCAGCGTGTCTTCCCATTCCCCGTAAGTATCGAAATCCTCAGCTGCCGCCTGCTTATAGGCCAACTCCAATTTTTTCTTCATCCTTGCTTTTTCTTCAAGCTGCTTTTTTTCCTTTATGGCTTCCGCTATATAAGAAGATTTGTTCTTTATCCCAGACAGCAATTCTGCGACATCTTTGGGCAAAGTTATATTAAATCTTGCTGTATTCATATACACCTCCTATGCACATTATAATACACTAATCAAGTCTTCGTGTCAAACTATTGGCAGAACTGCAGAGATTCTTTCATATCAGGTTAATCCTCATGAGTCATTTTCAGCAAGGGTTGCAATCTTATTTTTGATAGCCTCATTTCGTCGAAAATATTCAATCCGGAAAGTTGGCCAATCTGTGGGTAAGCTGATCAAGATGAGCTAGGCGTGGGATCATAGCGTACTAATAATACCATGAAATATCGGAATAATACTACTATATTTCATGGTGCACTCACACAAAAAATAGACTACTGGGACAGATGAGGGAAAGCTGCTTCACTTTTTGGCCTTTTTAATAATTGCAAATACTTAGTAAAATATTTTGAATATATCGTAAAAATATTTGTTTTTATGCCATTCCCGGCACAGGCACGCACGACTTCCTTATTAAGAATCCAGCTACTTTTCAAGCTCTTCGTGCTGAGGCCCCCGGTCCTCATTTTAATAATATTTTATTCCATGAAGTTAACTTTGTGTCCTTAGTGTGGTAGGTTTTGGGTTTTTACGAATTCGTCAAGCATGAATCCATAAGTTGTGTTCGGGAGTTCGGCGTATTTTCTCGATACAATGTTGTAGTCGCTCAATCTTAGCTCTTCAGACAATCTCTTCAGCCGGTTTAAATCATGCTCATAAGGGGCGAGCTTTACCTCGAAGGCTTCTCTCTTGTCCACGATAAAATCTATTTCCACGCCGCTTTTCTTCTGATAATAATTTACCTCCCCCTTGGTTTTAAGTGCTGAAAACACGGCATTTTCGAATAATGCCCCCTCTCCGACCCTTGCAAACTGATGGACAAAGCCGGTATCGCATAGATAAACCTTTGGCATGCTCCTTATCTCGGAATCCCGGTTTCGACTGAAGGGTCTAATCAGTGAGATAAAATAGGTCTGCTCCAGAAAGGCGATATAGTTATAAACGGTCTCCCTCGATACGCCAAGCTCCCTGGAGAGTTTTTGGATATCCAGCCTGGAACCGACACGCTCCATGAGGAGCAACATGAGGTCCCTTATAACATTTGTCTTTCTGAAATCCCCAAGCTGCCTGACCTCCAGCTGGAAGTATGAAGAAAATATGTCCTGGAGCATCATCTTCTTCTCTTCCGCCGGTTCCTTAAGGACAACGCCTGGGAACCCCCCATACAGAAGATATTCACTGTAATACCTGTCGAGTTCATCGAATACGGCACGGGACAGCGGCGCCTTTATATTTTTTAGCTTAAGGTTCGTCTTCTTTGCGCTCAGAAACTCGGAGAAGCTGAAAGGATACAGTTCAAATATGTATTTCCTGCCTGAAAGAGATTCGGAAAAGAGGTTTTTAATATAGAAACTCGATGAGCCGCTGAGTATAAACTTGATCTTGTAATGGTCCGAAAGGTATTTAACCACAGACGGGAGGTTCTTAACGAATTGAATCTCGTCCAGAAAGACATATCCTCTCTCTTTTATGTTTAGTCCCAGGAACCTGAATGCATCCAGTATCCTCTCGTAGTTCGGCTCTTCAAAATACCGCTGGTTAAGAGGATTTTCCAGGTCAAGGAATATCTTGTTTTTTGACTTGAGGTTGTTCAGGATGTGCAGGAGCAAGGTCGTCTTCCCTACCCTGCGCATCCCGGTGACAACTATGGCCTCTTGAGAATCAATGAAAGGTTTGATGCTTGAATACAACTTTCGTTCTATATCCATGCTTGTAGCTTACAAATAGTAAAGCTATGTGTCAAGCTCTATTTTTATTCATCCTTGAAACCGCAGATGCACGCGGATTAGCGCAAGCCTATACGCCGATGTCTATCTCCAAAAGATGCAACGATAACAGCAGTTTAGAGAGCTTATCCGCCTCAAGCACCATATACCGGTTTTGAGAGGCCACCCATCGGAAGAGGTTTTTTCTGTCGTCATGAAATACCGGAACAATGCTACTATATTTCATGGTGTGCTCACACAAAAAATAGGCTACTAAGACAGAGGAGGGAAATCTGCTTCACTTTATGGCCTTTTTAATAATTGGTAACACTTTAGTTTTTTGAAAGAAATATCTGATGCGTGCAGTGTATTTCAGTAGAAG
>JAUPKV010000447.1 GCA_030837265.1 Methanobacteriota archaeon | reverse complement strand
TCGCATCCGGGCTCTAGGGCCGCAAACCCATTCTGAAAACCTGCAGATGCAATTTGAGAAACGGGATTTTCTCACTGCGGTAGAAGATGCGAAGGCAGAAGGGCGTGTACCGGTAATTGCGGAAATCAAGCCTGCATCTCCAGGAAAGGCTTTCAGGGATATCTTGCCCGAAACGGCTTCAAGGCTTGCATTGGAAATGGAAGAGGCTGGAGCTGTTGCAATTTCTGTTCTGACAGAACCCCTGGTTTTTCAGGGTTCACTTGAAAACCTGGAGGCGGTCAGGAAAAATGTATGTTTGCCCGTCCTCAGGAAGGACTTCATAGTTGACAGGGTACAGATGGATGAAATCAAAAGCGACCTCATCCTCCTGATAGCAGGCATTCTGGGAAAAGACCTTGATGATTTTGTCGAGCTTGCCTTTGAAAAAGGATTTGAGCCGCTTGTTGAAGTACATAACCGGGACGAACTTTCACTCGCACTGAATACCAATTCTCGAATTATCGGGATTAACAACCGGAATCTAGAGACACTTAAAACAGATCTGAGCACCACGGAGGAGCTTGCACCCCTGGTCCGGGATTATGACCTTGATCACGGTACCAGACATACAATAATCAGTGAAAGCGGGATGAACAGTGCGGAGGACGTCAGGCGAGTGATAGATGCCGGTGCGGATGCAGTACTTATAGGTTCTGCACTTATGGAAAGTGACTCTGTTTTTGAAAAAACTGAAGAATTCGTCCAGAGCTTTTGCTGGCGTCAATAACTTTTTTTAAATTACTTTTGGAGCTTTCAGCCAGCCGTAAAGGTTGAAAAATCCTGAAAAAAATGTATTAAAAATTATGCCGAATCATATCGAAAATTGGTTGAATATACTAAAATTACGCTGCTATATAGGATTCAGAGAAATGGAGTAATTAAATTGACAGATATTGAAGTTTTAAAATCACAAACAAAGGATTCGTTTCTGAATGAAATTGCAGGATCGAAAACCGGGAAGATTACCCAGGTAAAAGGAAAATACGGCAAATATGGTGGGCAGTACGTTCCGGAAGTCCTCATGCCGGCATTGCAAGAGCTGGAGGAAGGGTACGAACGGTACAAAAATGATCCCGGATTTCTAGCAGAGCTTGATTATTACTTAAAGGACTTTGCAGGCCGAAAAACACCTCTCTATTTTGCCCGGAACCTTAGCAAGAAGTACGGGTCAAAAATCTACCTCAAACGGGAAGATCTGGTACACGGTGGAGCCCATAAGTTAAACAATGCCCTGGGACAGGCACTGCTTGCAAAGTACATGGGGAAAACCAGGTTGATTGCAGAAACCGGTGCAGGCCAGCACGGGACTGCAACTGCTATGGCAGGGGCAAACCTTGGCTTTGAAACAATAGTGTACATGGGTGCCAAAGACGTCAAACGCCAGCAGATGAACGCATACCGGATGGAACTCATGGGTACCGAGGTTAAAGCCGTACATACCGGCTCAAAAACTCTTAAGGATGCGATCAATGAGGCTTTCCGGGACTGGGTCACGAATATTGCAAACACTCATTACCTCATAGGCTCGGTTGTGGGGCCTCACCCCTATCCTGTAATAGTCAGGGATTTTCAGAGCGTCATCGGGCGCGAGGTAAAGGAGCAGATCCTCAAGAAAGAGGGCCGTATGCCTGATTCGATTCTTGCCTGTGCTGGCGGCGGGAGTAATGCAATGGGGATTTTCCATCCTTTCGTAGAGGACAAGGAAGTCCGGCTCATTGCAGTCGAAGCCGGAGGAAAAGCCCTGAAATGTACGGAAAAGGCTGCTCTGCACTCTGCCTGTCTCTGCGCAGGTGAAGAAGGAATCCTGCATGGAGCGCGGACAAAAGTACTGCAGGACAAAAACGGGCAAATCCTTGAATCAGAGTCCGTTTCTGCAGGGCTTGATTACTCCGGAGTTGGACCTGAACTTGCATACCTTTCCGAAAGTGGGAGAGTGAAAGCCCGTTATGCCACTGATGATGAAGCGGTTGAAGCTTTTCATGAACTGAGCCGGCTTGAAGGAATAATTCCTGCGCTGGAATCTTCCCATGCCCTGGCTTACCTGAAGAAAGCGGCAGAGACCGGGGAACTGGGAGAGATCGTAGTTCTAAACCTCTCGGGAAGGGGAGATAAAGACCTGGAAACCGTCCTGAGCCTTAAAAAAGGGATCTGAAGAGGTGTTTTGAATGAGAAGACAAACAATCTCAGAGAAATTCGACCAGCTAAAAGCCAGAAAGGAAGGAGCCTTGATCTGCTACGTAATGGCAGGAGATCCCTCTGCGGAGGCAACCGACAAGATCGTAGAAGCCCTGGCAAACGGAGGCGCAGATATTATAGAACTCGGTTTTCCATTTTCAGATCCTGTAGCTGACGGGCCGACCATTCAAGTAGCAGGGCAGAGATCACTTGCAGCCGGCATGGACATCCAGCGATATTTTGAGCTTGTCAGAGGCCTTGAAGTAGAGATTCCTCTTGTTTGCATGACTTACTATAATCCTGTATTCAAGTTTGGAGTGGAAAAGTTTGTGGAAGGGGCAGCAGAGGCCGGAATCGGCGGGCTTATAATACCCGATATCCCGGTAGAAGAAGCTGCTGAGCTGAAAAGCAGCTGCGATAAGTACGGAATTGACCTGATTTTCCTGATTGCACCTACAACAACCGATGAAAGGATCCGAAAGATCCTGCAAAGGGGTTCGGGTTTCCTGTACCTTGTTTCAAGACTCGGGGTCACAGGCGCCAGAAAAGATGTTTCATCTTCAACAATAGACCTGCTCTCCAGAGTGGAAACCGAGATTCCGAAGGCCGTAGGGTTTGGAATCTCTACCGGAAGGCAAGCGGAGGAAGTAAGGAAAGCAGGAGCAGACGCGGTCATAGTTGGCTCAGCTTTTGTCAAGATTATCGAAGAAGGAGATGAAGTAAACAACAAACTGGAAGCCCTTGCAAGGGAACTCAAATCCGGAATACGGAAGGCCAGTTAGATTTTAAGCGAATTAAATAGGGAGAGTAAAAATTAAAACTGTAAAATAGGGAGTTAAGGAGGCAGGGAAGATGCGGAGATACATTAAAAAATTGGAAGCAGGCTATGATCTTAGTTCCGAAGAAGCTGAAGCTGCAGTAAGTAAAATTCTGAGCACGGCTGATGATGATGAAATAGGGTCCTTTCTATTAGCCCTGAAGGCAAAAGGTGAAAAACCCGAAGAAATCGTAGGCTTTGTGAGGGGGATGAGGAAAGCTGCAAACACCATCAAGCCCAAAGTGCCTTTCAGGCTCGTAGACACCTGCGGGACCGGAGGAGATGGCCTCAATACGGTTAATGTTTCAACAGCTGCAGCAATCGTGACAGCTGCGGCAGGAGTTCCTGTCGCAAAGCATGGGAACAGGGCTGTAACCTCAATGTCCGGAAGCTCGGATGTACTTGAAGCCCTGGGGATCAAAGTTGACATGGCACCGGAGCCAGTTAAAAAGACAATCGAAGAAGTCGGGATAGGGTTTATGTTTGCTCCGGTCTTCCACCCGGCCATGAAACGGGTAGCAGGTGTCCGTAAAAAACTTGGAGTCCGGACGGTCTTCAATATACTTGGGCCTTTAACAAACCCTGCAGGCGCTAAAGGACAGATAATAGGGGTTTTTGACAAAAAGCTCTGCGAACCAATAGCATATGCCCTTGCAGAACTCGGCACTGAACAGGCGCTTGTAGTGCATGGAGACGGTATGGACGAGATTTCAAATACGGGTGAGACATTTGTGGCGGAATTGAAACACGGGGAGGTCTCAACCTATACCCTTACTCCGGAATCCCTGGGCATGATGAGAGCAAATCCGGAAGACATCAAAGGAGGTTCTCCTAAAGAAAATGCCAGGGATATTTTGAGCGTCTTCAAAGGTCTGAAAGGCCCAAAGCGTGACTTGATAGTCATGAATGCGGCTGCAGCCCTGTATGTGGGAGGGATTGTGGGTTCTATCAGGCAGGCAATTCCTATCGCCGAAGATGCTATTGACAGCGGGAAGGTTATGGTTAAATTTAATCAGTTCCGGGCTTTTACGTCCGGAGTTAACAGACAGGACTCTGAAAGTGCTCTTCCGGGAAAAAGAAATGTTAAATGTCGCAAGTCTGAAATTCCGATATTAAGCCCGGCGTCGGGAGAGAGGGCATGAGTGCAAAGCCAAAAACCAGAGTGAAGATCTGTGGAATCCGCAGTCCTGAGGAAATAGAACTTGCTGCTCTCTACGGAGCCGATGCAGTTGGTTTTATTACCGAAGTCCCTGTAGAGAGCCCCAGAAAGCTTGACTGCGGAACAGCTGCATCTCTTATTTCAACAGTTCCCGGTTATTTGAACTCTGTACTTGTCATCATGCCGGAAAATTCTACTCAAGCACTTGAACTCATAGAGAGAGTCAACCCTGATGTCGTACAGATCCATTCGACACTATCTTTTCCCGAAACTGAGAAAATAAGGGAAAAAACGGACATTCCTATTATAAAAACTCTTTCAATACCTGCGCAGGAAGAAGTTGAGCAAACTCCGGAAAATTCTGTTCTTATCTCTAATCTTCTGGAACATGTAAAATTTATAGAAGAGTCAGATGTTGTTGATTCAATCCTGCTGGATACGGGCAAAGCCGGAAAGCCTGGGGGGACAGGTTGTGTGCATGACTGGGCTTTGAGCCGGCAAATTGCTCGGGAAACAAGGCTTCCACTTATTCTTGCAGGCGGGCTCAAGCCTGAGAATGTGCAGGAAGCTATCAGGGTCGTTTTTCCGTATGCCGTAGATGTGGCATCCGGAGTAGAAACAAGTGGAAAAAAAGATGCTATGAAAATAAAAAAATTTATAGAAGAAGTGAGGTATACTAATGCTTTCCTTTGATCTTGGAAAAGACGAATTCGTAGAACTTGCGTCGGGAATTCGGGAGCCCCGTCTTATACAGCTCCTTGCAAGAGTTGATGAAGGTTCTCCGGCCTGTTCTCCTCTAGAACTTTATTACGCCTTAAGGAGCTCAGGAACTTCAGGATATTCTTATATGCTGGAATCCGTAGAAAAACAGGCAAGTAGGGCAAGGTACTCGTTTGTCGGAAGCGATCCTGATGCTGTGATTACAATAAATGACAGAAAGCTTTCCTTTGAGCTCCTTAACCCAAAAGCTTTCACACTTTTCGAGATAATCCGGTCTAATATAGAGAAAGTATATGGGCCCGAAGCTGTAATAACAGGAACTGCAAAGAGGAAAAATGCAGATCCCGGGAGAAAAGAAGGTCAGACAGCGGATGCAAAATTTAAAGACATATTCACTGCTGCAATTCCTAAAGGAAAAGACTCATTCGATGCCCTTCGCCTTGCCTTTCCTACAGCAAACGGGATAGAACTCCTGAACGCGAAACGTTTTGACCGGCAGACTTTCCTCGGTGGAGCTATCGGTTATACAGCTTATGATGCAATTTACGACAGCTGGCTTGGGGTTGAGAAAGGTTTTGAGTCCGAGATTCCGGAGCTTCAGTACCTTTTGATCTCAAAGACCTTTGTGTTTGATCATCTGACTGATGAAATCTATATTGCAGTAGCTCCCCTGGTAACTCCGGATTCGGATGCCGGAACTCTTTATGAAAAGGCTCTGCTTGAGGCTGAAAGACTTTGCTTCCTCCTGAAGGAAGCGGCTCTGTACGGAGCATCGATAGAAGCAGTAGTTCCAGGTACAATGAAAGTTTCAGGCTCACCTGTTTCAGTCTGTGATACTGACAGGCAAAAATTCGAAGAGTCAGTACTCCAGGCAAAAGAACACATTTTTGCAGGTGACATCTTCCAGGCAGTGCTTTCCAGGAAATGTGAATTCAACCTTGAGCAGTCTCCTTTCGAACTCTACCTGCAGCTACGGGCAATTAATCCCAGTCCTTACATGTATTTATTTGAGTTCGGAGATCTGGCAATTGTCGGAGCAAGCCCAGAGACTCTGATGACCGTGCATAAACGGACTTTAATAATAAACCCTATTGCAGGCACCTGTCCGCGAGGAAAATCCGAGATAGAGGACAAGGACCTGGCTTCTCATATGCTTCATGATGAAAAAGAGAGAGCTGAGCATGTAATGCTGGTCGACCTCGGAAGAAACGATGTTAGGATGGTTTCCGAAAGTGGCTCGGTTAAAGTCTCCGGATTTATGGAAGTCCTGAAGTATTCCCATGTCCAGCACATAGAAAGCACTGTTTCCGGAACTTTAAGACCCGAATGCGACCAGTTCGATGCTTTCAGGGCGATATTTCCGGCAGGGACTCTTTCCGGAGCACCTAAAATCCGTGCTATGGAGATTATTTCCGATCTGGAAGCTTCTCCGAGGGGTATTTACGGTGGGGGAGTCGGGTACTACAGCTGGAATGGGGACGCAGATTTTGCAATTGTGATCCGTACAGTGCTTATGCAGGGTAATAAAGCTTCGGTTCAGGCTGGTGCAGGAATTGTTGCGGATTCGGATCCCGGATATGAGTTCAGGGAAACCGAGCGCAAGATGGCAGCTATGCTTACGGCTATCGAGGAGAATCCTGAGGTTTGCATACGCCACAAATCCGGAGTATTTTGAACTAAAAAATGAGGAGGCATTTTGGAATGAAAGTAGTTTTCATAAATAACAAAGATTCTTTTGTATGGAATCTGGTAGACTACATTTCTTACTTTGAAAAGGACACAATGGTTTTACCTAACACGATTTCCTTAGACGAGCTTAGAGAAATAAAACCCGATGCCCTTGTCATTTCTCCAGGTCCCGGAAGCCCTTCTGATCCAAAGGATATTGGGAATTGTCTGGAGATAATCAGGGAGATGGGAAAGGAAATTCCCTTGCTGGGAGTCTGCCTGGGTCATCAGGCAATTAACGTTGCCTTCGGAGGATTGGTCAGAAGAAGTAAAGTAGGGCCGGTACATGGAAAAAGTTCAAAGGTCCTGCACATGGAATCAGAACTCTTTTCAGCACTTGGATGCCCTTTTGATGCAGGTCGCTATCACTCCCTGGAAATTGGAGATCCTGCTCCCGGAATAAAAGTTACTGCCAGGGCTGAAGACGGAACCATTATGGCAGTGGAACATGTGCAGTACCCTATTTACGGCCTCCAGTTCCATCCCGAATCCGTACTTACCCCCGAAGGACTGAAAATAGTCAAAAATTTCCTGGAGATTTCAAGAAAATATAAAATAGAACAGACTGCTATTTAAGAAAAGAACAGGCTGCTATTTAAGAAAAGAACAGGCTGCTATTTAAGAAAAGAACGGACTGCTATTTAAGCAACCATATTTTAAATAGCAGTTTTAATAGCTATATATATTATAGCCTTTAATTTTAACATTTGCAGCTTATGATCTCTTTTATGGGTAATTATTTATTTTCAGGAGTTTCAGTCTTAATTTCTCCTTTAATTTCTCCTTCTTCCATTTCATCTTCTTCCTCATAAAATTCCTCTTCGTCGAACTCTTCGTTTGGCTTCCTGCCCGTATAACCTGAAGGCTGGATGTTCTGGAGTTCAGCGAACTCGCCTACTGTATTTGCAATAAGTTGAGGATATTTTTCGATTTGATCCCTTGGGATAAAACCTGCTTCTTCGGAAGTTTTTATTAGTTTTTCCCTGGCGTCTTTTGCTGCTTTGCTTAAGTCTGCAAGTTGCTGCCTGTTTGCAATATAATCTATTTCTTCAAGTGCCAGAGCCGTCCAGAGGGTTACAACCTCCATTTTCTTTACAACAGCACCTAATCCGATAATTTCAAGGGTGTCCACAGCTCTTTTTGCAGCTTCAAGCATCTGGAATTGTGTGGCTCCTTTTCCTATTTCCTGAACAGCTTTCGAAAAAGACCAGAGTGCGCTTGAGAAATTCTTTTCTAGCGATGGTTCTGCAAGAGACTTAAGTACGTCGATAGATGTGGATGCAACACTCTCAATCCTTTTCTGGATAGCCTTATTACCTATATTCCTCAGTGAAATTATAACTCTTTTTAAATCCTTCTCCAAATTTGCTTCAAGCAATTCTACCCCGAATTCCCTGAGGTATTCGATATTTTGAAGAGCATCATATTCATTTTGTTCTCTTATTGCTTTCTCTCCAGCTTCTCCAAGTTCAATAGCTTTTTGTTCATTTAGTGAAAACATATTGAAACCCCTTTTAGCAAAGTCTTTTAAAAAAATACTTAATTTTGAAAATTCAATTATTTGCTATTCATTTCAGTTTACTATGATATTAGTCTTGCTGTGTTTTGAATATTTGTTAGTATCTTCAGCAGTTCCGTTCGAAGATTTTAGAACCTGGATCTTACTGGAAATCCAATGTGGAATATTTAAAAAAGAGATCTGATTAATAAGTTTCATTATGGCTTTTAAGTTAAAGGAACTCGGAATCATGAATAGGCATTCTGCCTATGATTCTCGAGTTCAGATTTTCTTCCGGAAAATCAATTATTTAAGACTTATCACATTATTTTTAACACGCAAGGCAGTAGCCTCTCCAAGGGTAAGCTTCACACCCCTAAAACACCAATTCGCAAGCTCATCGAGAATGCATTAATCATCCTCTGGAATGAGTTTCCGAGATCTGCAATCTCATCGTTTCCACTTACAGGTACTTCTTGCTGAAGTTGTCCAAGGCTTACTTTATCTGCTATTTTCATGAGATTGACGATCGGCTTTGTTAGCTTAT
>JAUPKV010000446.1 GCA_030837265.1 Methanobacteriota archaeon | reverse complement strand
TGAAAGTTCTGTAAATTTAAATTTGCGATACAGCATACCGATAGTTATATAAAAATATCTCATAAGGAGAGCTTTACTCAAATAAAATTATTTCTCCTGTCCCCCCATAGACATTCAGTCCTTTTGGGAGCTTTAAAGTGAATTCTTTTGAATTTAAGGTTTCCAAAAACTTCTTTACTTCCTGGATGTCCAGTAATTCGCTTCTAATCAGGAAATCATACTCTTCTTCGGCAAATTTTATGAATTTCAGATTAATCCTGTCCGCACAGTTTCTTATTCCTACTCCTACATCGGCTTTTCCGGAAATAATCGATTCACAAACTGCAACCCCGGATTTTGCTCCAGAGGAGTATCCGGGTATTAAATCGATGAGTTCCCTTTTGCTGATTCCTTTTTCAGCTGCAAGAGCAGCAATTTTCAGGTCAAGCAGAGCTCTTGTGCCCGAACCGAGGTTCCGGTTTATCAGGCGCTTGCCCGGAAGGTCCGAAAGTCCTGAAATCGTGCTGTTTTGCCGGACTATAAGCCCTATGTCCCTTCTGTATCCTTTCACGAGTACAATACCTGAGAGCCCCATACGCCCGATTGTCGTGACGTTATATTCGATGCCCGACTGTCCATCAGAGCATCCGGAAGACAGAGAAGGCATATTCACACCTGCAATATCTGCAGTTTTTGCGGCAATTGCGCTGAAACCCCCGCTTGAGCTGTTGAAGAGTGTCCTGAAGCGAAGTCGACTGAGGTCTTCAAGCAAGTCGATACCGGGGCAGGAGCCGCCCGTTATCAGCAGGTCAGGCTTTTCGAGTTCTCCGAAAAGAGTCACATCTACGGGAGTCCCTGCTTCAATAAATTCGGCACTGGAAGGAATTTCGATGAAGCCGTCTGCTCCGGAAAGGGATGTTATCGCGCCTGAACCTTTATCGGCAGGATACACCCTTCCCCGGATCAGACCGACGGGAAGGAGCTGTTGTCTTCCTTCGGAACGTAAATAAGTACCCATAATTCCTTTTTCTGTTTTTTTGAGTCCCGAATGGGTTCCGAGGGCTTTCCGGATAAACGGGGCTACGAATTCGTTAAAAATCATTAACGCTGATGTGGGATTTCCGGGCAGCCCGATAATAGGGATATCCTTTATTATTCCAATAACAACAGGCTTGCCGGGTTTGATGTTTATACCATGGGCAAGAGTTACGCCCATCTCATCTATTAAATGGTACATTATATCTCCGGCTCCGGCTGACGTACTGCCGGACGCCAGGATAAGGTCACACTCCGAAGCCGCGGTTTCAAGCAGCTTTTTCATAACAGGTTCGTTGTCCTCTACAACCCCGTAAAGCAAGGGAGAAGCTCCCAGTTCCTTGATTCCGGCGTATAGTGTAAAGGAATTGACATCATATACCTGCCCGGTACTCAGCTTTTTTCCGGGCTGCACAAGTTCGTCACCTGTTGAAATTATCCCTATCTGCAGCTTATAGACAGGGGCCTCCTTTCTTCCGACCGAAGCAAGAACCCCTATTTCCCTGGTCCCTATTTTATTTCCTTTTCTGAGCACACGTTCCCCTTTCCGGATATCTGAACCTGCTTTCATGATATTTTCCCCGATTGTTACCGGGTTGTAAATAAGCACGGTTCCGTTTTCTTCCGAGCTGTACTCAACCATAACTACAGAATCCGCTCCCTCCGGGATCGGCGCTCCAGTTGCGATTTCTACAGTTTCTCCTGCCGAAACTACGAATCTTGGGCTTGAACCTGCCGGAATATTCCCAAGCTTTTTGAGTTTCACTGGCCTGTTTTCACCACTTGCGTACGTATCTTCAGCCCTTAAAGCATAGCCGTCCATTACAGCCCTTGAAAATGGAGGAACATTAATTTCGGCAACGATGTCCTCTCCGAGGATTTTTCCGTGGGAATTCTCAAGAATCAGACTTTCTTTTTTGGGGTTAACCTGCAGGTTGTTTATTATTTCCCGCGCTTTATCCATAGAGACGAGTTTCCGAAATTCTTTTCGTTTCATAATACCTCATTTACTAATCGAGTTGTAGTTCGCCTTCTTTTTATTCATTCATAGGATAAATGTTTGATTGCACTGATAGATACTGTTATTAGAAAATAAGTAAATTTACAGGTGTAAATCCCTTGTTTGACAATTAAAACGAGAATAAGCAAAGAAAAGCATAATCAAACAAGGAATCATCAAAAAATAGAGTTTGAAGGGAATTATTATCAAAAATGAATCAAGGGAAGTCCCACTTGATATTCTTATATTAATTTATTTTATATTTCTTTCTCTTGCAGACCTGCTTTTACTTATAAATGGGCGTACCTGTGCTCTTGGTTATTACATCAAAGGCTTCAACCATTTTCTTTGTCAGAGGTCCGGGTTTGCCTGTGCCTATGATTCTTCCGTCAAGTTTGGTAAGGGGGGCGGATTCAGCGGCAGTGCCTGTGACGAATATTTCGTCTGCTGTGTACAGGTCAAACAGGCCGAGATTTGTTTCGATTGTTTTGTATCCCATCTCGTCAAGAAGTTCGATTGCTGCTGCCCTCGTTATTCCTTTCAGGTTGCTGATCGTAAAGGGGGTGTAGACCTTGTCGTTCTTGATAACAAAGATATTGTCTCCGGAACCTTCACATACGAAACCGCACGAGTCCAGGAAAATGGCTTCATCTCCTCCTTTTTCGTTTGCCTCAATCTTTGCCAGGATATTATTCAAGTAATTCATGGACTTGATATTGGGGGACAAAGCATCAGGGGCATTTCTCCTGATACCAACGGTGACTCCGGTAAGCCCAACTTCGTAAAGATCTCCGTACATGGCCCCCCAACCCTGAGCTATACAAATCACGCAGGGCTTTTCGCACTTGCGGGGGTCAAGCCCTAAATCTCCGACTCCCCTTGAAACTATCGGACGGATGTAAGCGTCCGTAAGATTGTTTTTCCTCAGGGTCTCAAGGATTACCTCGGTCATCTCTTCTTTAGTAAGGGGGATATCCATTGCAATTGCCTTTGCAGAATCGTAATGCCTGTCAACGTGCTCCTTTAATTTAAAGACACGCCCGTTGTATGCTCTTATACCTTCAAAAACACCGTCCCCATAAAGGAAACCGTGGTCATAGACCGAAACCTTAGCTTCGGATTTGGGAACGAATTTCCCATCTAAGTAAATCAGCAGCTCACTCATTTGTGCACAATCCTTTTCATTTTCTCTACCTTGTAGAGTGTACCTGTTTCCTTGATATTTTTATATTTAACGAAATCTCCAGTGTACGGAGATCATGGATTACTTTAACATTCCCATTCTTTGACAATTTTAAGTCGTGGGATTCTTTATTGAATTCAGAGCCTTAAAAGAAGTATCCATATTGGCAAATGCTTATTTAAAACATTAAATATGCGGATAGGTACTGAATATATATTATAATTCCGCTTTCAAACAATCATTCTAAAATTGTTTATTTTTTAGAATAATATATCCATGCAAAAAGTTTTTATCTTAAAACGCTTATTTCGTATGCCGCATTAGGAAATGAAATAGGGCTCGTGGCTTAGCCAGGATATAGCGCTGGGCTTCTAACCCAGACGTCGGGGGTTCAAATCCCTTCGAGCCC
>JAUPKV010000045.1 GCA_030837265.1 Methanobacteriota archaeon | reverse complement strand
TATCAATTTCATGAGGATTATAAATGGATAAATATGAGAAAGTATTCGAGCTGGCCAAACGCCGGGGGTTTTTGTGGAACTCCTTTGAGCTTTATGGCGGAGGCCGCGGGTTTTATGATTTCGGGCCTCTTGGGAGCACTCTGAAGAGGCGGATTGAGCAGATCTGGAGAGAATTTTACGTCATCCAGGAAGGGTTTATGGAGATTGAATGCCCGACCATAGGGATAGAGGAAGTCTTTGTTGCTTCCGGGCATGTGGGAGGCTTTTCGGATCCTCTTTGTGAGTGCGTAAACTGCAGCGAGGCCTTCAGGGCTGACCATCTTGTGGAAAATGTAATGGCGGCTGCAGGGACCCTGAGTGCGGATGCCCTTACAAAGGTCATACGAGACTATGAGGTCAGATGTCCCGAGTGCGGAGGAGAGCTTGGGGACGCTTATGAGTTTAACCTGATGTTCAAGACCACAATCGGGCCCGGTACGGGGAGGCAGGGATATCTCAGGCCGGAGACTGCTCAGGGGATGTTTGTGGACTTTCAGAGGCTTTCTCGCTTTTACAGGGATAAGCTGCCTTTCGGGGCTGTGCAGATAGGCAAGTCTTACAGGAATGAGATTGCACCCAGGCAGGGAGTAATCAGGCTCAGAGAGTTCACGCAGGCCGAGTGTGAAATTTTCGTTGACCCCAGGAATAAAAAGCATCCCAATTTCGAGCGTTTTGCAGACAAAGAGCTTGTGCTCTATTCGCAGGAGGCACAGCAAAAAGGCGAGTCCTTCAGGATGACTGTCAGAGACGCCGTGAAGGCTGGAGTTATTGCTCATGAGATCCTGGGCTACAATCTCGCACTTACCAACGAGTTCCTGACAAAAATAGGGATAAACCCTGCAAAGCTCAGGTTCAGGCAGCACCTCAAAGATGAGATGGCACATTATGCAATCGACTGCTGGGACGCCGAGATTGAGACCGAACGTTTCGGCTGGGTTGAAATGGTGGGCATAGCCGACAGGACGGATTATGACCTCAAAGCTCATGCAAAAGTAAGCAAGACTGAGCTCTATGTCTACGTCGAATATGACGAGCCCAGAATAGTAACTCGTTTTGCTGTAAATCCAAACATGGGCAAGCTGGGCCCTATCTTTAAGGGCAAAGCCAAAGCCGTTGCAGATGCCTTAAAACAGCTTTCGGAAGAGGAGCTCTCTAAGGACGAGATCAAGGTAACCGTTGATGGCGAGGAATTGACAATTAGCCCGGACATGGTAAGCTTTGCGGAAGAAACCGTAAAAGTTAGCGGAGAAAACGTAGTTCCGCACGTAATTGAGCCTTCATATGGTATTGACAGGATCTTCTATGGTACCATGGAGCATGCCTATGATGAAGAAAACGTAGCTCAGAAGGCTGCTGAATCAGGGCTCAAAGGCACGGATGAATCTGAAATTAAAGCCGGTGCGGTTGAAGCGGAGGGCAAAAACGATGCCGAAGCAGAAGAAGAGACCCGCATTGTTATGCGCTTCTCAAGTGCGGTTGCTCCGGTGCAGGTTGCAGTTCTCCCCCTTTTAACCCGTAAAGAGCTTACCAATCCTGCAAAGGAAATCGTTACAAAACTAAGGGAAAAGACCCTGCTTGTTAATTATGACGACTCCGGGACTATTGGGCGCCGCTACAGGAGAAATGACGAAATAGGGACCCCCTATTCAATCACTGTGGATTATGACACCCTTACAGACGGGACTGTTACAATCAGGGATAGGGATTCCATGAGGCAGGTAAGGGCTCCGATAGAAGGAATCGAGAACATGCTTTACGAGCTTATTTACAGGGGCAGAAGCTTCGAATCTGCAGGCAAGCCCTTTAACTTTTGAAGTTGAAATAAATTAATCATGAGAAATAAATTAATCCTGAAATAGAATGACAGACTAAATAATCCTGATGCAGATGAGCGAGAGTTTTTTCCCTGAGAAATCGGCCTGTATCAGGCATCCACTTATTAAGCCCGACACAGTGGAGCAAAGACTTTACCAGCTCAACCTGGCAGGAAAGGCTCTTGAAGGATCAAGCCTTATTGTGCTGCCCACAGGACTTGGAAAGACCATAATATCTCTTTTTGTGATTGCATCCAGGCTCCAGCGTTTTGGGGGAAAAGCCCTGATACTTTCCCCCACAAAACCTCTTGTGGATCAGCATACAGCTTTTTTTAAAAAAGTGATGATGTTTTCCGAAGAAGAGGTTCTGGCTTTTACAGGCAGTATCGCTCCTACAGAACGTGAAAAGCTCTGGACACAGGGAAAATTGATAGTATCAACCCCTCAAGTAATCGAAAATGACCTGCTTACAAAACGGATCAGCCTCGAGGATGTAAGTCATATTACCTTTGATGAAGCCCACCGAGCAGTCGGAAATTATGCCTATACCTTTATTGCGGAAAAGTACTTCGAAAGTGCAAAAAATCCTCATGTTCTTGGAATTACTGCAAGTCCGGGAAGCTCGGACGAAAAAATCTCCGAGGTATGTCAGGCTCTTCATATTGAACATGTAGCTGTGAAAAACGAGAAAGACAGGGATGTTCGCCCTTATGTGCAGGAAATAGAAATGGAGTGGCTTTCAGTCCAGCTTCCTGCAGAGATGGCTGAAATTCGGGGATATTTAGAAAAAATTCTCGATGACCGGCTTGTAACCATAAGGGAGCTTGGTTTTTCTACAGGCAGCGGTAAGTATGTCTCAAAAAAAGACCTCCTGCTCCTTCAGAAACAACTTCAGAGTGAAATCCGTATAGGTGGAGATCCTGCTATTTTTTCTGCCATGTCCGTGCTTGCGGAAATGATGAAGGTAAACCATGCTGTGGAAATGGTGGAAACTCAGGGTATTGAGACACTCAGGAAGTATCTTGAAAAACAGGATGCTGAAGCGTCCTCTAATAGTGCGAGTAAAGCTGCAAAAAGGCTCATGGACGACCTCTACATGCGTAAAGCCCTTCATAGGATAAAGGAATGTGATGTCGAACATCCTAAGCTGGAGCTTGCTAGGAGGATAGTATCCGAGCAGTTAAAGGAGAATCCTGATTCCCGCGCAATTGTATTTACAAATTACAGGGATACTGCCGAAATCGTGACAAAAGCTCTTTCCGAGGTTCACGGAATTATTCCTGTTCGTTTTGTGGGCCAGGGTTCGCGCCAAAAGGACAAAGGGCTTACACAGAAACAGCAGGTGGAGATTCTCGAGAAATTCAGAGCAGGAGAATTCAACGTACTTGTAGCAACTTCGGTTGCTGAAGAAGGACTTGATATTCCTTCTACTGATATGGTGTTATTTTACGAACCGGTCCCCTCGGAAATCCGGAGCATCCAGCGCAAGGGCAGGACTGGCAGGCAGCATAAAGGCAGAGTGGTCGTGCTGTTAACAAAAGGTACAAGAGACGAAGCTTATTATTGGAGCAGTAAAAACAAGGAAAGAAGGATGTTAAATAGCATGCAAGGGCTGGAAACTGTCCTGGGCACAAATAATTTGAAAAAAAGCACAGAAATCTCGGATTTCGAGATTATCAGACCGGAAGTAGAGAATAGCAGTATAAGCCCTGAAGATTCCTTTGAAAAAAAAGATTTTTTAGACGAAAAACCTGCGAGTATAGTGGATGGAAACCGAAAAGAAAGACAAAAACAGCTTGTAGACTTCGAAGATCCTACCGAAACCGAATCACTCAGAATAGTAATCGATCACAGGGAAACAAAGAGCGGTGTTGCAAGGGTTCTGGACAAACTCGGAATTGAACTCAGTTTTACAGCCCTCGACATCGGCGATTATGTTGTAAGTGACCGCCTTGCTGTGGAAAGAAAGCGAACGGACGATTTTGCATCTTCCCTTATTGATGGGAAACGCAATCTTTTTGCGCAACTCTCAGACCTTGCAAGAGTGTATAAAAAACCTGTCCTTATTATTGAAGGAAAAGACCTTTTCAGTTCCAGGCAGCTCAACCCTAATTCTATCTACGGTTCACTAATATCCATAGCTATTGACTTTGGAATCTCAATCCTCTATTCAAGAGATGAGGAAGAGACTGCTGCGATATTAAAATTGCTTGCAAAGCGTGAGCAGACCGAAAACAAACGTGAAATCAACCCTCATGGGAAAAAGGCGACCAGCACTCTTGATAAGCAGCAGGAGTATCTGATTTCCTCCATCTCGAATATCGGGCCAAAAGCAGCAAGAAATCTCCTTCTGCATTTTGGCTCCGTTGAAGCATTTATGAAGGCTGATACCGAGGAACTCAGGAAAGTTAAGTCGATAGGCCCAAAAACAGCGGCCAGGATCAGAGAGGTTATTGAGAGCCCTTACAAAGGGTAAATGAGATAATGTATTTCTCTTTTTCCTATCCTTTGCTTTTCCTTTTCTTTCTTTTCCTTCTTCCTTTTCCTTCTTCCTTTTCCTTCTTCCTTTTCCTTCTTCTTTTCTCCTTTATTTTGCGTCAATTTCCTTTCTTTTAAATCTTCCTCAGGCGTTCGATAAGCTCAAGACCTTTGTTGATCAACTCGAGATCTTCAGCAATGTCCCTGGGGTTCTTTTGATCCTGGAAAGAGGTTGCAATACTGACAATCTTTTTGAAAAGAAGATTTTCCAGGACTTCCCGATCTCCGTCACCTCGCCCTTTATTAATTGCTAAAACCTTTGATGTTTCTGCTTGTCTTTCCGTACTCTCCGATGATGCAGTCTGGGGTGCTGGAGCAGTGATTTTTTCTTGATTCGTAGCGGATAATTTTTTAGAATTATCTTCTTCCGTGAAATCAAGAGCTGTTTTCTTTTCTCCAGTGGTAGCTTCAGAAGTTCTCAACCCGAATCTGGGCTTTTGCCGGAGTGTTTGTACCCTTTTTTTCGGCTCAAAAGAGGATTCCACCTTTTCAGTGTGCTGACTGGTTTCAGGAGCCTGGATTTCTGCTACTGGTTCAGGAACCTCCTCTTCTTCTCCTTCTTCTTTAACATCACAGATCGGACAGATTACTTTGCCTTGATAACGAAACCTTGGGGCACCGCAGACCTTACAATGCTCGGCTAGCATAGTGCCCCCTAGTTCTAGAAAACGTGCTATTCGTTTTACTTTTTTATCTTTTTCAGAATCCATGTATCTGACTTTCCTCCATGAACAGCTTCCAGTTCATTTTATATGATTTTTCCTGTAACTTCCTGTATATGAAATTATTTCTATCTCGAACAACAGAAAAAGCCGTAGATCAGGAATCATGAAGTGCAGACATTGCAATATGCAATTAAAAAAGATCACCGATACTATTTTATATAACAAGCCTATCTTACACTAATTTATTGGCTCTAATTTTACATCATAATTGACTCGAAGGTGATTCGAATGTCATCAAATGATTCAGCAGAAGTTATCAGACAATGTCTTCAGGTCCTGGATAGTATAACAAGTGACTCATCAGTCCCAAGAAATATTAGGCGTTCCGTGAATGAAATCATGGACATATTGAACAACGAATCCGAACCTCTGTTCCTCAGAGCGGCATCAAGCATTTCAATCCTTGAAGATATAAGCAATGATCCGAACCTTCCGTTACACACAAGAACTTTAATATGGAATCTTTCAAGCCAGCTTGAAACTATTCCTGTGGATGAATAAAGCTAAAAATGTCACTTTAAAGCATAACACCGCGTTTACATGTGATTAATTGCAGAAATAAGATTTATTTATGTGTATATTTATGTGTAATTACTGAACTTAATTTATCTCCAGAGAGCACTAATGGGAAAGAATAATAGTCTCCCGAATGAAAAATAAGCTCGGGTATTTAAGAGATACTCATGAGATTATCCTGTAAAAAAATACCTGACTTTATCTTGTTCTAAAAAAAGAGCCGAATATGGTCAAGCTAATTTCTTTGCCAACTATTTCGAGCTTATTTTGGAATTACTCTAAAGAGTTACTATGCGGCAAGGATAATCTTTTTTATCATTTCTAATTTTTTTGCTACCAATTTTAGGTAATGATTTGGAGAAGGCATGGAATCGAGATCCATTTCATACAGACAAAAGAAAATTATACTATCAGACATAATATAGGTTTTAATGAATATGACAAACTCAATAAATATCCTTGAATTTTGAAACGTACCAGGAGGTGTGTGGGAACTATGTTTGAAGAAATTTCAGCCCGGATTAGAGATAATTTCGAGGCTAAAGATACTATTAGAGAAGAAGGCTTGAAAATCTCCAGGGAAATTGTCAGGGAATGTAGAGCAGCAACGTTTTCCTTGCATTCGGGGAATTTTGAGAAGGCAAACAATTGTATCAAAACCGCAGAGAATTTGCTGGAGAAACTTGAGATCATTTTCAAAGGGCACGCTGACATTTATTATGCCGGATATGTAGAACATTCTCAGCAGGAGTATTCGGAAGCCTCAATCCTTAGAAGTCTTCTGGTGGAAGAGGGGGAAATTAAAAGTATTCCATCCCCGGATGATCTGAAAGTCGAATATGCTGCATACCTTAACGGTCTGGGCGATCTTGTAGGAGAACTTAGAAGGCATGTTCTTGACCTTATAAGGAGAGATTCTTTTGAGAAAGCCGAAATATTTTTAGGGCTTATGGAAGATATTCATGCAACACTTATGGACTTTGATTATCCGGATGCCATAACCAAGGGACTCAGAAGGAAAACAGATGTATCACGCGGGCTGATCGAAAAGACACGGGGAGACGTCATCAATGCAATTCGTCAGAAAAAACTTGAGACTGCAATGCTGAACCTTGAATCACGGTTGTAGGTTTAAGCTTCAACATGTGTAATGAGAATCTTTAATGTTAAACGATCTAGAATAGGATCTAGTCAGAAGATTAAGATCAGAAGATTAAGATACGGGAACTTTAATCGCAGTAATCTTATGTAACTTATATATTTGTTTTAATATTTGTCAAACTTTAGAATTGTGAATTAAAAATTAATTAATTAGTTAAAAATGTTAAGAGGATTTTCATGAGATTCGATCCAGAAAAAATAAAAAAGGATGCAAAAGAAAACTTCGATCTTACCTGGAATGAAGGAAAAAAGCTTATCCGGACAACAACATTAAACGAACGCTATCCCAGGACAACCCTTAGATACGGAAAAGCACATCCTGTTTACGATACAATCCAGAAGCTGAGAGAGGCTTATCTTCGAATGGGCTTTGAAGAAATGATGAACCCCCTCATAGTTGATGATAGAGAGGTTCATAAGCAGTTTGGAAGCGAAGCTCTTGCAGTCCTGGACCGCTGTTTCTATCTTGCAGGCCTGCCACGCCCTAATGTGGGAATTTCGGATGAGAGAATCGCACAGATAAAGGAAATCCTTGGAAGCATAGGTGATGAAGGGATAGATAAAATAAGGCAAGTCTTCCATTCATACAAAAAAGGAAAAGTAGATGGAGACGACCTTGTCCCGGAGATCTCAGCGGCTCTTGGAGCTTCAGATGCTCTTGTTGCCGATATGATCAACAAAGTTTTCCCGGAATTTAAAGAGCTTGTGCCCGAAGCAAGCACAAAGACTCTTCGAAGTCATATGACTAGTGGCTGGTTCATTTCTCTTGGCGCCCTTCTGGAGAGAAAAGAACCTCCCTTTAATTTCTTCTCCATAGACCGCTGTTTCCGGAGAGAGCAACAAGAAGACGCATCAAGGCTTATGACCTATTACTCGGCTTCCTGCGTAATGTTGGATGAAGATGTAACTATTGACCATGGAAAAGCCGTGGCGCAAGGGCTTCTTTCCCAATTCGGTTTTGAAAAATTCCTTTTCCGGCCGGACGAAAAACGCAGTAAATACTACGTTCCTGACACCCAGACCGAAGTATTTGCTTTCCATCCGAAGCTTGTAGGTTCAAATTCTAAGTACTCCGACGGCTGGATCGAGATTGCAACTTTCGGGGTATACTCCCCTACAGCTCTTGCAGAATATAATATCCCTTATCCCGTTATGAATCTTGGGCTTGGGGTGGAGAGGCTGGCAATGATACTTCACGATGCCCCGGATATACGCGCTTTGACTTATCCTCAAATCCCTCAATACAGTGAATGGATGATGTCGGACAGCGAACTTGCAAAGCAGATCTTTGTAGATAAAGTACCTGCAACTCCTGAGGGACAAGCGATTGCAGCTGCAATTATTTCCCAGTGCGAACTTCATGGAGAAGTACCGAGTCCTTGTGAATTCCCTGCCTGGGAAGGTGAAGTCTGCGGCAGGAAAGCAAAAATTTCTGTAATCGAGCCTGAAGAAAACACAAAACTCTGCGGCCCTGCAACTTTCAATGAGGCGGTAGCCTATCAGGGAGACATCCTTGGAATTCCGAACATCAGTAAGTGGCAAAAAGCCTTTGAGAACCACTCTGCAAGATCAGGTATCCGTTTTGTAGAAGCTTTTGCCGCACAAGCTGCAAGAGAAATCGAAGAAGCTGCGATGTCCGGCACAAGCGAACATATAGCAAGAGTAAGAATCGTCAAGGTGCCCTCAGAAATTAATATAAAAGTAGGTCCTATTGCCCAGCGTTATATTACTGGCAAGAAGAAAAAAATGGATATGAGAGGCCCTGTTTTTATCTCCGTAAAAGCAGAATTTGTGTGAAAGAAAGACGTAAAAGTTAGAATCGGAAGACATATATTGATCTTAAACTGTGTAAGGAACAAGCTCGGTTTGTATGATTTCACCCCATAGATATTAATAGAATGATAAAACAAAAGAAACGTTCTTACTTGACTGCTGAAGCAGGTTGATAACGGATTGTGCTTTCATGAGAAATTACACTAAATGGGTAGCAACATCATTAGTAATTAGTACAATTTCTATAGCGGTCGTACTTCTCCTTACTCTGGATAAGACAACGGTTTTAGCTCTCAAAGAGATTAAACCTATATACATATTAGCCGCGTTTTGTATACACATACTTTCCTTCATTCTCTGGGGTCTACGCATACAGATAATGACATCTGCTCTCGGGTATAAAATAAGCCTTACAAGGGCTTATGAAATTGTTGTCTCCGGTACCTTCGTTGCTGCTCTTACCCCTTCTTCCATAGGAGGGGAGCCATTAAGGATTCTTCTCCTCAAACAGGACAATATGCCTGTCGGGAAAGCCTCTGCAGTTATTCTGGGAGAACGCATACTGGATGCTGCGTTTCTGCTATTAGCTGTACCTTTTGCTTTATATCTCTTCAGTGGCACATTGTCGGACCCTCGCCTTAAACTGGTGATAATGTTAGGAGGCTTATTTTCATTAGCTACACTTATCCTGATGCTCTATGCGTTAATGAGGCCTCAATATGTTAAGCCTGCTGTAAATGGTCTTGTGGAATGGCTGATCAGGTGCTTTAGTGGTAGAAAAACCGGGGATAAACTGCGCAAGCTGTCGGTGTCAATTGATAAAGAGATTGACGAATTTCATGAAAGTATATATCTTTTCGCCACACAGGCACGTTCAGGTCTGATATATGGGATAGTATATACAGTTATATACTGGGTCGTTGATTTTTGTTCTCTTCCGGCAGTTCTTATGGGTCTTAATCATCCTCCGTATATACTGTTCTCTTTTGCAGCACAGGTACTGCTGTTAATCATAGCAGTTGCACCTTTGACACCTGGTGCAAGTGGGGTGGCTGAACTTGCTGCAGCTACTCTATTTTCAGCCTTTATGCCTGCAGGTATTATAGGAATTGCAGTGATCGGATTGAGAGCTTTTACATTTTATACCAATATTTTAGTCGGAGGATTTGTAAGTTTTAAGTTACTGAAAGACTCTGAATTGGTAAAGAAGTATCTTAAACAACCTCAAAGTAATGTTGAGGCATGTGAGAAGTAGTTTAGGGAAAGGTTTATTCTTTAGCATTCAATCAAGCTTTCCTCCTTCCTTTTTTAACATTTTTTCATCTGAGAAAGAGTCCAAAACTTATTTTAAGGCAATGGTATTTTAATTCCAGAAAAAAAGGAAATTTTCTTTGGTTTTACAAATGTTCCAGACAGAACCTATTATCTATCTTCAATCCCACGGCACTCCCTGGTTTACATTTCTCATGGTTCTTATAACTACTCTTGGTTCTTACGCTTTTTTGGTTGCCATAACGGTAATTATTACTTTTGGGATTGATTTCAAAAGAGGCTTTTTGTTGTTTCAGCTGTTGATATGGACAAGCCTGGCTACCGAAATGTTGAAATTGCTAGTAGCGTTTCCAAGACCTGATTTTGTGGATAACAGAGTCCTTAATCTGGAATATGGAGTTAAAAATACATCTCATTTTCAGGGGAACGGACATAGAGGCATTTTTGAACTGCCGGATAAACAGGTTCTTAAAGCGTTTCGTATTCAAGAGGGTTTGACTGTTTCATCTTTTGGCTTTCCATCCGGGCATGTATCAGTTACGACTGCGTTGTGGGGAGGAAGCGCTGCTATTATAGATAGCAAGAAAGTTCGACTATTTACTCCTTTCATAATACTGATTGTAGCTTTTTCAAGAATATACCTGGGCAGGCATTTCATAGGAGATGTACTGGGAGGAGCTATTTTAGGCTTAATTATCCTGTTTCTCTTTACGCGTTTTCTCAAAAGCTCATTTCGAGATGATTTTTTCAAAACAGAGTGTTTTGAATTCTCTTTAAAGCGCAGGAATTTACTGTTTTATTTTGTGATATTTGTTATTCCTATTCTTCCCATAGCCTTATCTCTAGTTAGTGATACTGTAGCAGGATTGTATTTTGGCACTAATATTGCCTACCTCTTAATAGTGAGAAATGGAATCCCGGATGATACCGGAAGTACTGCACAGAAGACTACAAGGGTATTTATAGCACTACTACTATTCGGGATATCCGGCCTCATTCTTGATTTCTGGTTTAAACCAGTAGGGGTAATAGATACACTCCAGTTTACGTTAACAGGCTTTCTAAAAACCTTCATTCCTTCATCTACGGTCTGGGTTTCTGTAGTTATCTGCACAAAGCTTGGTCTTTACAAGAGGGAAAAAGGAAATTTATATATTAAGAAAAGGCCTATATATCGAAGCTGAATGGAATCATATATATTATATGGAGACTGAAATATTATTTAAGTGGAACTCAGGTCTTCACCTTATAATAAAGAAAAATCTTGTTAAGGCTATACAGGATATAAAAACAAATAAATAGATGATACGGAAGGTATCATTAAGGCTTCAACGGGGGGAAAAAATCAATCTTTATTTTTAGTTTATTCAGACTCTTCTTCAAGGAATAACTTAAATAATGCTTTTAACTATTGAGCGTATTCACAATTTCACTGAGAAACAGAAAATTGAAAATCGTAACCTATAGGTTGTAATCAATGGGAAAATTTATGGGCGTTTCACCCGTGGAAAGAATTTCCCTAGATATCTCACAACTCACATAGACAAAATAGAGAGGATGAAATTCATGGATTTTGAAAAATTAAGACACGGGACCGAGCTTATTAAGCGGGGCTTTGCACGCATGCAGAAAGGGGGTGTGATCATGGACGTGACAACTCCTGAGCAGGCCAGAATCGCAGAATCAGCAGGAGCTGTTGCTGTTATGGCCCTTCAAGCTGTTCCTGCAGATATCAGGAAAGCAGGTGGAGTTGCCCGAATGGCAAATCCTGAGATAGTCCAGCAGATAATTGAGACGGTTACAATTCCAGTAATGGCAAAAGCCAGGATCGGACACTTTGTAGAAGCCGAAATACTCGAGGCACTTGGCGTTGATATGGTAGACGAATCCGAAGTCTTAACCCCTGCCGACCCATACTTTCACATCGACAAAACACAGTTTACAGTACCTTTTGTCTGCGGAGCCAGAAACCTCGGTGAAGCCCTTCGCAGAATTAACGAAGGGGCTGCAATGATCCGGACAAAAGGAGAAGCCGGGACAGGTGACGTTAGCCAGGCTGTAAAGCACATGAAACAGATCATGGGAGAAATCCGTGCACTCTCAGGTAAGACCGGGGAAGAACTTATTTTGTCTGCCAGGGAAATAGAAGCTCCCATAGAGCTCGTGATGGAAACTGCAAAAATGCAGCGTTT
>JAUPKV010000445.1 GCA_030837265.1 Methanobacteriota archaeon | reverse complement strand
TTTTTAATTTGTTCCTATAATGCCTGCGGATTAAAACCGCTAATACATTTAAGCTCAGCACTATCATCAACAGAACCAGGGCTGTTCCGTACTGGATAGGGCGTGTCTTTTCTATGTTTGTTCCGGCAGTAGCTAGTACGAATAAGTGGTAAGGGAGAGCCATAAACTGTGAGTAAACCGAGTTAGGCAGTCTTGGCAGGAAATAAGCAGCGCCAGTGAGAAGTATAGGAGCTGTCTCACCCGAAACCCTGCCTATGCTCAATATTGTACCGGTAATAATCCCTGGAATGGCTGCAGGGAGCACCACATGCCTGATGGTCTGCCATTTACTGATTCCGAGTGCAAGAGAGGATTCCCGATACTCATACGGAACTGCAATCAAAGCTTCCTCAGTGGAGCGAATAATTACCGGAATAATCAGAAGAGAAAGCGTAAGGGACGCTGCAAGCAAAGAAGGGCCAAAACCAAAGTAATTAACAAAAAGAGCCATCCCGAAAAGACCGAATACTACCGATGGAGTTCCTGCAAGATTGTTGATCGCCATTTCAATAAGCCACGTGGTACGGCTTTCTCCTGCATATTCGTTAAGGTAGATAGCTACCATAATTCCCAGAGGAAGGGCTACAGCCATCGACCCGATGATAAGGAGCATAGTACCCACAATTGCAGGATAGATACCTCCTTGCGTCATCATTCGTTTGGGCATTTCGGTAAGGAATTCTATGCTGATTACACTATATCCGTTATAAATAATGTAACCCAGAATGATTACTACAAATCCGGCAACAGCCATTGCTGCAAGTCTGAGCAGTGTAAATGCGATTTTTTCGCTCGTTCTTGCATTCAATCTCATGCTCAATCCACCCTGAACCTTAAAGGAGTTATATTCTTTTTCATTTAATTCAGTATTCGACCCCATTTTCAGTCCACCTTAAACCTGTAGCGTTTCTTGATCGAATCGGCAATCAGGTTAATCAAGAGAGTTATAACGAAGAGCACTGTTCCGACTGCAAAGAGTGCATGAAAGTGTGTGCTTCCTTGAGGAACCTCTCCCATCTCAAGCGCAATTGTCGCAGTCATTGTCCTCACAGGGTCCAGAAGACCACCTGGGAAGGAAGGGATTATTGCGGAATTCCCGGTGACCATCATAAGGGTCATAGTCTCACCTATTGCCCTTCCGATACCGAGGATCACAGCCGCAGAGATTCCGGAAATAGCTGCAGGGACTATTACTTTATACATAGTCTGCCACCTTGTAGCTCCAAGAGCAAGCGAACCTTGCTTGATAGTGCTTGGGACTGAACTGATTGCATCCTCTGAAATGGTTATAATCGTGGGAAGAGCCATAATGCCAAGTATAATGGAGCCAGTAAGGGCTGTCTGTCCAGTAGGGAGATTAAGACTATGTTGTACTATCGGAACCAGCACGACAAGTCCGAAAAAACCAAAGACGACTGAAGGAATTCCGGCCAGAATCTCAATAAAAGGTTTCATTAAGTCTGCAACCTTTGGGTGTGCTATCTCGGAGAGATATATGGCACAAGCAACACCTAAAGGCACGGAAAAAATAATTGATCCGGCAGTAACTATAAGTGAACCGAAAAAAAGAGGTAATAATCCGAACTGTCTGTTCTCTGCTGTTGGGTACCAGAACTTACCGGTAAGAAAGTCCGCAAGAGAAGTATCGTTAAAGAGCAGTAAACTATCCCTGAATAAAAAAATGCATATAAGGAAAAGAATGACGACCGTAAGGACGCTAAATGAGAAAAGCGTCGTTTCGATCGCTTTTTCCTTAATTTTCCTGTTTAACATGTTTTTCCTTGAGTACTCTTTTGAGCCTGATCTATCCGTTGAACTTTACTTCTTTAATGGGATGTATCCGACTTCTTTAACAACACTCTGTCCTTTTTCGCTCAACACAAAGTCAGTGAACTCCTTTATGAGACCAGTTGGTTCTCCATTTGTATAGAATAAGAGAGCTCTCGAGAGCGGATATGCACCACTGCTAATTGTCTCTACAGTCGGAGCTACGGAGCCGTTTCCTTTGTCCAGGCTTAAGGCCTTGGTTGTTTTATCAAGATATGCAAAACCGATGTATCCGATTGCATTAGGGTTCTGAGCAACCTCACTGACTATTCCGCCGGTAGCAGATTGGGCGAGAACGTCAGGCCGATATTTGTCCCCATTCATAGCCATCGTCTGGAAGTCCTTATAAGTTCCAGAACTGCTGTCTCTGGAAATAGCTACTATCGGCTTATCCTGACCACCTACATCCTTCCAGTTACTTATGTTTCCGTTGTAGATATTACGCACCTGATCAAAAGTTAGATTAGAAACAGGATTTGCAGGATTTACAACCACTGTAATGCCGTCGTAGGCAATGGTCGTAGCAACAGGATTGATTCCGTTCTTCTTTGCGTTTTGGGTCTCATTATCATTAATTTCTCTGGATGCGGTAGCAATGTCTACCTGTCCGTCGATGAGTGCTGCAATCCCTACTCCAGACCCGCCTCCGGTAACTGATATACTCTTCTCGGAACTCTCATTCATAAATTCTTCAGCTTCAGCCTGCGCAAGAGGCAGAACAGTGTCAGAACCTTTAACAGATATGCTCTGTTCATTGGCAGAGGCAGTGCTCTGAGGAGTTTCGTTAGCTGCAGCCGTTTCCTTTGCTGGAGCTGTCCCGGTTGAGGTATTCTCTGCAGGGGCAGGACCTTCATTATTTTTCCCAGTACATCCAATTCCTAGAAACACAAGTCCAATTACAACTAAAACCAGGACTGTGTAAGTTTTTAATTTATTTGCCATGTCAAAGACACTCCTAAAATAAATATAACTAGGTCAAAAATCCACAGATATTAAACTTGTAACCCGTTCTGTACTAGTAAATAAGGAAGATATATAAAGATTCTCGATATATCCTATTGAGAAATACATAGAGGATAGATCCATATAAGAAATAAATTGACAATATATTTACTATACAAACTATGGATAAAATGGATGCAACATTTACATTTTTTAGTTCTGGTCCGGTTTTCTTGAAGATATTACCTCACAGCTTTTATGGCATATTCTGTTTCTCAAGAATGCAAAGTAAAGATACTGTAATGCCAACTTTTATACACCAACCCGATGAATATACATAACTACAGTGGTCTTGACACATGGTAAAACTACTTCTCCCCTTCAAAACCCTATAACTTCTAGAATATATTCTATTATTTTCTCTATTGCTGTTTTCAGGGAACTTTTATTTAATTGATTGCAAAATATATAGTAAAAAACAAAAAAAGAGATTAATTTCATAAAAAAGAGAAAATCGGCTTACCCCTTTATTTCCACTCCATAATATAGAAAACTGTCTTGCTGCTGATTAATTACATTAAATATATAATATGACTATATAACATGACTTCCAGTGGAACTTTTTAACTAATATCTGAACAACTTTTCTATACCCTCTGTGTTACAACTTTCAATAGCATTTGACTCGTCACAGGTATGGAGTCTCTATATGTTTCAAAATTAATACATTTAGAAAATGATGTCTATCATTATTTCCGTTTATCCAATGCGTAGCAACGCCTTGTATGAAATTGCCAAAAATACATGCTCTCTATGAAACCCCCCTAAGATCCTAGCCTTATGGGGGATAAACTCTTTATTAACCACTAACACAACTTCTTTCATCCCAAATTTCTCATCTTTTTGTTTTACCAGAGCCGCCACCATGTCTTTTTTGCTCCAGGTGAAACTGTCTGTTTTTGGTTAATCAAAGTTTATACTTGCATCATATAATTATTATGCATTTCTTCGAAGTATATTTCCCTTCGCTCGGCTTTCTCAAGTTCTTTTTGTAAGTCTTTAGTTTGTTTTTGTGCCTCTTCCATCCTTATTTCAAGTTTAGCACAATTGGAAATATTATTTTACATACTATTAGAGAAGTTTAATCAGAACTTACATAGATTTCATAAGTGTTTTTTATAAAAATGAAAATTTTAAAATAAACATGATATCTATTTGCAGGGGAGAGAAAGGGAGGTTTTCATGAACATATATAACCCCTGCATTCCGATATCTTTTGTGTTGGCGTTGTTGAGTTCGCATTTAACAATATTACATCAAAACATTTTAACTTTGCACAAAAGAAATGGTTATTCTATATAGTAATAAGGTTCATGAATTATGCCTATATAAGCATAATGTATGTGAGGATTGTTCAAACAAATTACATAATTCGAACGTTCCAAATGAAAAAAAGATGTATATTTTTAGAGTGGAAATTACTCAGGTTTATTAATGATTTTGAAAATCTACAAATCTTCAAGATTAAATTTAAAAAAAACCTGGTAGAATTTCTACAGAAGTTTTTGACTACAATGTAGCCAGCTTATATTGTTTCTTTTAGCGCCCTTTGGAATCTGCAGTTAATTTGATATGATACTTTCCGGGTTTTGTATATATATGAAAAATATTTCGGCATTGAGGTATTTCCTCACCAAAAATGATTAATTCATGAGTGGGATAAACTGGAGAAAGCTAAACTCGCGAGATCAATTCAGCTTTTCTCCAGGTCTCTCATTTGAGTTTGCCTTTAGTCAAACTCAAGGATAGTTGAGAGGTGTAGAATTAGAGTTAAGGTTAACTATCCCTGTATTGTACATTTGAGGCTTACTGACGGTAATTATCATACGATAGGTACTCTTATCCCCATTAATTCCTGTTACAGTAAGAGTCACGTAGTAATTCCCTTCAGCAGAGTAGGTGTGGCCGGGGCTCATATTGGTTGACATATCTCCGTCACCGAAATTCCACTCATATGACACAGCGTTCTTGGATTTATCGGAAAACTGTACTTTAAGTGGGGATTCGCCAGATGTCCTGTCAGCCGTGAAGTCTGCAGTAAGCTGAACCGGAGTGACAGGAGTAGATTGAGTGACAATTATTGGCATGTATTTTGAGGCAGAATGACCTTGACCGTCACTAACTGTCATGACAACATCGTAGCTTCCAACCTTGTTGAAAACATAGATTGGATTCTTTTCGATGGAAGTTCCGACATTGTCTCCGAAGTCCCATGTGTAAGTATTTGCTCCGGTTGAATAATCCATGAATGTTACTGATAACGGAGCAACTCCACTTATATGGTTGACTGTGAAGTTTGCTGAAAGTGAACCGCTTACTGACATTGCTGTGGAGTCAGCTACAGATGGTGTAAGTATACTCGTTGTATTTGTCAGAGTGATATAAGTAAGGGTGCTGTTTGGATTTGTCACAGTCCGGGTCACATTGTAGGTCTCATTGGCCGAATAGATATTTGAGATGTCTGCTTTGTTGAAACTTATGTTTCCGGCATCAGAACTGCCAGCTCCAGACATATTAGAATTTGTGTCTTGTTGTTGTGTCTGGGTCGATATGTTCATGTCTAAAAAAGTTGAATTACTATCGGCCGAAGTGCTGCCATATGAGTTACAATTAGAATCGGTTTCGGATTGGGAGTTATCAATTACCACTAATTTGTACTGTAATTCTTCACAGAATGGAGTGTCAGACTCATTTTCACAGGTTGAAGTGCTAGACCCATTTCCACAGGTTGAAGTGCTAGACCCGTTTCCACAGGTTGAAGTGCTAGACCCATTTTCACAGGTTGAAGTGTTAGACCCATTTTCACAGGTTGAAGTGTCAGACCCGTTAACTGAAGATTGCTCCACATTCATACAAGAATTAGTTTTTGTTTTATTGATGCATCCGATTATTGTAGTTATGAGCGGTACATCACAGATGCTTCGACATTTGACTACGGATTTATTGCACCCAGTCACATTTTTCGATGGACAGGTATTGTTACAGGTATTATTACACGTATTGTTACAGGTATTATTACACGTATTGTTACACGTATTGTTACACGTATTGTTACACGTATTGTTTACAGGAACAAATATTATTTCATGTAAATCCGTATCATTTGCACCTGTATAATTTGTTTCATTCGCACCTGTATAATTTATTTCATTTTCAAATTTATTGTACTCAAAAGTTGAATTGTCGATGGTGAAATTCTCTAGAGTTACTATATAGTCGCATAACCATTTTGAGCCATCCCATCTCCAGTCGGAAGAAGTGTTATGCATGGTAGGATTTTGCAGGTCGTTCCCACTCGATTCTGCCTGGAACACATCCCCATTGGTGTTGTTGAAGAAACAGTTATTTAAAATGTAAATGTCAGCACTTAATCTATCAACTATGCCGTATCCAGTACCGGACTGATATATTGCAGGATGCTTTTGAGTATTGGTTATTATATTTTTTTCGATTTTTGTGTTTTGTCCTCCATCCAATACCAGAATGCCAGCATTATTACACCCATCAAACACGTTGTTACTTATATTTGTGCCTTTAACTCCATCAATCGTAATACCTGACGTATAGGCGATATTGTAAGATACCCCGTCCTTCAAAATTCGATTGTAATTAACTGTGATGTTTTGATGGTTTTTTGAACCTGAGTCATAAGAAATTAACCAGATGCCTGCCCCCCAGGTTTCATAAATAGTATTGGCAAATACCCTTATATTATCCATTGTGCCTTTCGAGTCCTCTATCTGTATACCGGGATTTCCCCCTAAACTGTTAGGTTGCGCATTTATCCTGTTGCAGAAGAACTCAGCGTCTTTCGAATTCCAGAGTCTGAGCCCGGAATTCGTTCTGGTTGTCAAATCATTATTCCATGCCAGGACGCCTTCGGAATCAATTGCATAAAAACAATCATGCCCCAATTTATAAGCAATATTATTATAAAATTTAACATTTTTGCAATATTTTACCCTTAATCCATCTCCTTTGCCGTCATGAAATATGCAATTTCTAACAGTTACGTTTGTACAGTCTATTAAATGAATACAATTATAATATCCTCGACCATGAGGGGTTTCATCATTTCCGTCAGCATTGGCATTAAATTCTACCCCTTCTATTGTAATGTTATGCAATCCCTCTCCTTTCATAAGAGGAACCCATACTGACCAATCCGCATTATCAGGTATAGTTATCGTAGTTAAATTCTGGCCGTTAAGCTTCAGATCGGAAGATAGCATAATCGGACCTGTTAACGTGTAGGTTCCGGATAGATTGACATTTCCACCTTTTTTTATCAACTCATTAATAGAATCTTGCTCGGAAGCTAAAGCAACTCCGGAAAATAACAAAAATGACAAAAAGGATAACAGGAAAAATGTACTTAATTTTTTTAATGTATCCACTATAACACCTCACTAGTTTTTCAAATGTCAATTGCCCCACGCTAAAGTTAGGGTTTTTCTGCTTTCTTCCCAGAAATCATCTATAATTGTTATCGATTATTGCACTCAGGCTCTTGTTTCTCAGTCTCACTGACTTGCTATGAAAAGGACCAAGGTATATCCCAGAAATAAATTATTGGCCCGAATCCTCAAACAAGATAAAATAAGAAAAAACATATAAAGATTCTGCAAATAAAATATAGAGGAGTATTTAATGGACAAATGTATGTAATAGTATTGAATAATATAAAGTATCTATATAAAATATGAAGAAAAAACAGCTAACATTGTGAAAAAACAAAATGGGTTTTTCCTTTCCAAAAGGTGATTGGCATTATAAACAATTATCTTTGACATTTATCATATAATTAAAGCTTAAAATCAACCTATCATTAGGCGCATGACAATATAAAAAATAAAATCTCCGAAAATAACTGCAGTGATAAAGCCTCCTGTAATTGAGAGCATAAATGGCAATCCGGGAGTAACCCAGATATCCTTCCCAATCATTCCCTTTTTCACGTACTCTTCAAACTCGGGTTTCTTATTGGCATCGAAATCAAGCCCTGTCCGTGCGAGCCTCTTCTTAATGCTTCCGCGTTCATCGATCTCCAATTTCTCTAGAAGGGCAAGATGCTCTTTGTTTTTCAACGAAGATACCTCAGTCCTGTATCCTATGAACATATAGAGAGGCTTTTTCAACATTTCAGGAGAAAAATGAAGGAGGTTGTAGCAGAACATACCCAGAGGAACAAGAATTGTCAGCATGAGAGCATTTCCTAAAACCGTGAAAGTAAATAGCCCTATTAAAGGGCGCCCAAGCAGGGGATAGGCCTCTCCAGAAAATTGGAAAATTGGGTAAAAGGGAAAAAGTATGGAAAGTACTATAAGTCCCTTAGCATCCCCGCCTCCGAAGGCTCCAAGCCGGAAGAGAACATAAACGGATACATATACGATTACTGCCGAAAGAATGAGAGCTTTAAGATGGGGACTCCCATTTATAAGAATTTCGTAAATTATGAATATCGAGCCAGAACCTAGCATGTATTTCCACAGCTTATTCGAGACCCTCCGAACCTTCAGGTCGGTATAACACGAATAGAGTAAAAAGGGCATTGTAAAGAGTATTTTGAGGATTTCAATTTCGATCATGATAACCCACATCGAAAGTGTTTTTCTATTTATAACTCACTTTGCTCATTTGTCTATTCTTCTTCTCCTTCTTCTTGATTCTTCGATTTCTGGAGTTCAGATAGAAAAGCCCTGTATGAGGTTCTTTCCTTTTCAGCAGTAATTTTCTCACGTGCGCGTTTTTCGCGTTCTTGTGCTTCTTCGGCACTTACATCTATTATCGCTTCCTGGTCGGTTACTTCCTCATTTTCTATTTCAAGTGATTTGCCTTTTTTATCCTCTTCAGACTCGGAAAATTCCAGATCGCCGTAAAGTAAGTCTCTGATCTTATTTTCGACTTTATCTCTAACTTTGTCTCTTACCTGAGGAAAAGCTAACGGACTTGCGCATAATAGTACGAGTAGTAAAGCGGAAACGGCAAGAATTACAGGGTTCCCATATCCTGAAGAACTTGCAGTCTCATTTTTCGTAACCTGTCCGGAAATCTGCGGTACCTTGTTTGCAGCCTGATCTGCCTGGACTACAGTTTTAGACACTTCCCTGAAAGGCACAATTTCAGCTGTCTGAATTTTGTCTTCCGATTCCGTGATTGAAAATGACGCAAATTCAGGTGTCCTGGCTTTGAAATAATAGTAATCTCCATCAACTTTTACCGGGCTGGTGGGAAGCGCACTCCAGGAGCCCCCATTGTACCGGTTTAAGGTAATCGCAGTCAGATCTACGATATTATCCCGTACCCATTTTTTGTCTACTTTAAATTCTACAGAAGCATTTTCGATAGTTTGGGGAGTTATTATTCCACCAGAGCCTACCCAGATGTTGAAGTTCTTATATACTTTGCCAGCAGGCAAAGCTTTGACAAGGCTTGATTTTCCTTTGAGCATCTCAACAGACGTACTGACCTTCCCAAAAGACTTCCTGGCATCAAATTCTAAGGAATCGACGCAGGTAGCACCTTTTGGGAATCCAAATATTATATGACTGCCGCTGATAACAAATTGCTGGCTGATTTCCTTAACATCAATATTATCCGAAGCTTCGGGAGAAAGCACTCCACTTCCACTGTCTGAGAGGCTTCCTCCGCTTGAAGAACTTCCATCTCCGCTGCTTGATGAATCCCCGTTACTCTCGACACTCCCATCATTTGAAGCCGACGTAAGGGATAAGAGGGAGGCTACAAAAGAACTGTCTGAAGAGAAGCCTGTAGAAGATAGTCCGGTAAATTCAAAGGTTGAATTGTCAGTATTGCCGGTTGTAGACAACTTTTCCGCTCCTCCGTTATGCCAACTCATAATTGTAAATTTATCGGAACCTCCATTGACATTGATATATTCTGAAGGGGCGCTCATGACAATATTTACGTCACTTATATCTATCCCGTTTAATCCGTTTTTTTCGAGGATAAGAGAATATGCAGGTTTATTTAAGTAAAGGGATGAAGTAGCAAGCGAATCCTTAAAAGCCTGTTCTATGTTGCTACTCGAAGTGCCAGGCACAATCCCACAGGTAATCCCTGCATCCGAGCTCAAAAATTCTGAAAGCTGCCCATTGAGATTTGCACTGAAAGAAAAACTGGCAGTTAAACCATTTCCGAGATCTTTCGATTCCAGAGTTTTATACAATGTAGCATATTGGTATTTGCCTTTCAGGTAACCGTTTTGATCCTTTTCGAAACCATTCTCCGAGACGATGTACAGGTCCACTCCTGTGAGCCGGATCAGAACCGCATTATCGACGACATCTACATTTCCGTAACCGGGATTGATTACGATTTCTTTTGTGTTTTCATCGAGGCTAACGACATATTTCCCAATTGAAAGAGAAGAAACGATTGGTTTTGCGACATAAACCTGGACAGTCTTAGACGCATTTCCCTTACCATTGCTAGCAGTTAAAGTGACGTTGAATATTCCGGAATTATTAAATGTATGTTCCATAGTGCCGGAATAAATGCCATCAATGTTGTTCTGCCCTTGCAGGACAGGAGTGCCATCCCCGAAGTTCCAGCTCACTATAAGTGGCAGAGCCCTGCTTGATGCAGAAACTGAAAAGCTTACGGGAAGGGGGGCAAGCCCACCGGTTACATTAGCCGAAAAATCGACAAGCGGCTGGACCTGAGCCGGATTATAAAGCGGTAGAGAATCAATATTGTTCTGGCCTATTGAAAAAGACTGCCTGCAGATAAGGTCGTCCCCAACATCCGTACAGGTCTGGCTAAAGCCGGTTCCTTGAGGAGTTGCCCAGTAATTTCCTCCAAGCATGGGTCCGCCCACTATGTTTGTCCCTGCTGTCTTTGTGGTGCTCCACATGTTTCCGGTACTATCCGCTCCTACGTTTACGTTATTGACGCTGTTGAAGTAATTGTTATAGATCAGGTTGCTGCTCGAAGAGCTGAAACCGATTCCATATACTCCGTTTTCGGTAATCCTGTTATTAATGATCGTATTAGTAGGAGAGCCGGACAGGAAGATGCCGTTATTTACGCTTTTATTAACGGTATTGCTATCCAGGGTGTTTCCGTAAGAGGATTCAAGATAAATCCCATCAAAGTTGTTTTGAATAATGTTATTTAATATCCTTGAATTGCCAGTATTATAAAATGAAATGCCTCTGGCGTTATTCTCAAAGGTAAGGTTCTTTATGGTAATGTTATTGCAATTGATGCAGTGCACGGTTCCCGCATTGGATGAAGAGCCTATTTCCAGATCGGATTTGCTGCAAAGATAGTAAATGGGTTTTCCTCTTACGGTATTGCTGGTGTCTATTGTATTCTCGAGGGTGCCGCTATCCTTAAAGTCATATTTATTGGAGGATATCTTATTATTAAGAAGGGTATTACTTCCGGAATTGCTCAGGCAGATGCCTATTGAATTACCTGATACATGGTTATTGCTCAGGATGCATGCCGAAATAGAATCAAGGTAGATCCCGGAGGTTGAATCGGAGCCGGTGGAGCCTGAAATAGAAAATCCGCTGATGACAGTGCCGCTTGAGTGCAAATTAAATACATGAGAATTCGGATCACTTGCTGTGACTATCGTATTGTCGGGAGAACCGGATAAGGCTGCGATAGCTACTTCCTTTGTAAGGTCCAGGTTTTCCCTGTAAGTCCCCGGATAGACGGCAATCGAATACCCATTATCGGCAGCATTTACGGCATCCTGAATTCGAGTATATCCTTTTTTACCTGACGGATCTACTATTTCCGTTCTTGCAAGGGGGAGGTAGTCCACGTTGCGTGCTGCAGCGTTTATGTCCGTGAGATCATATTCCGCATCAAGGAAACCGTCTCCGGTAAGGTCGCGGTTGACCTGGCTTAAGCCCGTACCGTCAGGTTTAGCCCAGAAGTTCCCACCAAGATATGGTCCTCCAACTATGTTTACCTGCTCCGTTTTTGTTGTATTCCAGAGGTTTCCGGCATTCGTCCCTTCAAAGTAAGTATTCTGGGCATTGTTGAAGTAATTGCTGAAAATGCGGTTGTAATTTGAATTGATGAGGCTTATCCCGCAGCCTCCGTTGTTTATTATCCTGTTGTTGTCTGTTACCTGGTTGTTCCCGGAAGCACTAAGGTAAATACCGTAAATAGTGTTCGAATTTATGGTATTATTTTTTAGAGTGTTGCTGTTGCTTGCGGAGTTTAGGTACATTCCATGCTCCCCGTTAGCTTCTATCTTATTATCTGACAGGACGTTGCCTATGCACTGGTTATCTAAGAGGAAACCCGATTTAAAATTGGAATTCGCCGTGTTCCCGGTAAGGGTGTTGGAGTTGCTGCTGTCTTTGAGCCAGATGCCTATTTCGCCATTATAAGAAAATGTGTTGCCTGTAAGCTTATTGCCAGCCGAGTTCCGGAGGTAGATTCCGGTTCCCAGGTTTGAACTTACTATGTTGCTGTTCAGAATGTCGCTTGACGAACCATCCAGTGATATCCCGTACCAGTTTCCGGATATAATATTGTTCTCCAGTGTACAGCTTTTTGCCCCGTAAAGGTAAAGCCCGGAGTAAGGAGCACTCTGGCTTGCTCCACTAATAGTAAGCCCGCTTATTTTTACGTTATTTGCAGTCACATAGAAAACGTGGTCTGCCGAAGAAGCAGCGCGGATAACTGTATCTGAAGGGTTTCCCGAATACGACCTGATGGTCAGGGACCTGTAGACGTCCACATTTTCGGTGTGAGTGCCGGGAAAAACAACAATAGTGGCCCCTTCGTTTGCAGCATCTACTGCTGCCTGGATTGTACTGAAATACTGGCCTGTGTTAAGGTTTTCCACAGACCCGTTGGACCCGAGGGGGTCTCCGGTAGCTGCACCTGCGTGCTGCACTGCTGACAGCAAAATTATAAAAGCCAGTGAAAATAACATGAAATACCTGTTTTTTGCGTAAGAAACCATTAAATATCCACCTTATCCATCCAGAACTTATTATGAAAGTTTAAGAGTAGCATGAAATCACCATCCAGCGTCCAATCCCGGATTAGCTATATAGTTTATTTGAAAGTATGAAACTAAAGGGATATATGTAGTGATAAATAAATCATATTTATTTAAACGAATTAAATAATAAATTATTATTTTCTAAGTTTAATTCAAATAAAGTATATTGTAATTCTAGTAAATAGGGTTCCTCTAAATAAATTAATCGTTTCTATCTAAAGAAGCACCCAAAATGATTAATTTTTGGAAAAAGAGATCTTTTTGAGCAAACATCAGATGAATCCCGGAGATATAAAAACTTCAGCGAATCCTGCTAGAATGAACATTGGTAAAATAAATTTGCTATAAAACTTCAAACTTTCAATCATTTCATCGTGAGTATAATTATTATGGTAATAATTAGGATCTTTACACCTGTGCATCATTATTTCATAACCCATGAAAAGCCCTGCTCCTGCGCACAGGAAAACCGCGGAAAATTCAAAAATGGCATGTGGTAGCAGACTAAGAATGGTAATCTTTAAACTTGTTAACCTTGACAGCACGAAACATATCTTGCCCAATTCATAACCATTGTATGAAAGGATAAACAGAGAACCAAAAAATATTCCGAAAAACCTTGCCATTATATATCCGTAAACAATGACAGATAAGCCGATAGCAATATTGGACATTGAAATTACTGCTGCTTTTACAAGTGGTCCCTGCTTGGCTAGAGGATCTACCTGTGCTTCTTTAAAATGTTTGTAAGTTTGGACTGCACTATTGACAGATGGCACTTTATCAGTATGCGGAGCAGTCAGGTAAGCTACGCCGGTTGCAAAGCCAATAATACCGGCAATGAGGAATATTACCATCGAAGCTGCAGCGTAAGGTAAAATCGTTTTTATCTTCATTGGCTCCATTCTTTTGCCTGTTGCCCTTTAAAGTTGTAAACCTCGAATTATCATTTATCAAAAGGTAGGTCGTTAGCTGCAGGGGGATTAGATGCCTGCAGCCCGAAAAAATGAGTTTTGGAGGTACTAAAGAATCCCACAATCGAACACATAACTGCAATAAGCCATCTGTTCCATATCAAAGCCTTCGTGCATTTATGTGTCAGGACCTACAATTCTAATTGATGAATAGGAGTTATTTATATCTTTTGTGAATATTCTATATAGTACTAATATAAACTAACTAGTTTTTAAACAATAACTCGTGGGTCTTATAATGGAGCTGCAAAATTATCAGCAAGGGTAGACTTTAAACATCTATTCAAGAATATGGAAGACTTTTACCTGTCATTTTGAACCCCAACCCTGGCATAGCACAGTCCCGGATTACTTTGACCTTATTTTATATACCAGATCATTCAGCAATATCTTAAACGACTAAAAGAGGTAAATGTATTGCCCGAATTAACTGAAATGTGCATGATATCGTCATTAGACGAGTTAGTAATCGGAATGAACGATTTATCCGATGAAATAAAAACCACGATAAAGGAATTAAAATACCTGGAAACCTTTGCAAAAGAATTAGATATGGCAAGGGCTGCCGACATAGTTAACAAGCAGATAAAAAAGATTGAACAATTGAATGAAACAGATAGTAGATTCTCCAAAAAACAATTTTAAGATGAAATAACTTATGAGTTAAGAACAACCGAATTATAAGGTACTGATATTAAAATATTTACTTGCAGTCTAATTTGTTGATAATATTTCCAAAAATCATAAAATATTTTTATTTTGTTTATTTCGATGTGTTTTTAGCAAAAACCTGGATGCTTTTCCCTTTATTTAAAAAATATTTTAAAAAGTTTATTTTTGGGAGTATTTAGCCACCTATGATCTAGCTTCCAAAAGCGGTGAAGAACCTTGCGATAGAGATAACCCTTAACTCTGATCGCCTTTCCTCAATAGATCTTTGTTGTATATCTACTTTTTACAATGAAACTAAATAGTACTAACTCAAACTACAAGTATCAAAAATATATGCATATACATTCCAGATTTACCACGACAATAACCTTAGAACATGTATGCATTTACTGCAACTGTTTTCCTCCAGAGAAATTCTGTATGTGGATAACTCAGGAAATTTGACCCCACAAAAAACTGAGGAATAATATAAGGTGTAATTAATAATTAGGGGGAAAATAATACTGTTATTGTAAATTTTTTCTGAATAACGAAAAGTTTTATCAAAATGCAATTTTTATTGTCTTCAGGAGCAATGTTTTATGGTTGTTGGAATAGTAGAAATCACATTACTGGTCATGGCAATTATAGCAGCTATTGTGCTATACAAAATCTTCAAGAAAGTAACCAGCCTTGCTATAAATGCAGCAATTGGGGTAGTATTGCTGATATTAGCAAAGTATTTATTGGGTCTTAAAATCGCAATAAGCTGGATCGCAGTCTTGATTTGTGCAATCGGAGGTATTTTCGGAGCCTTTTTTGTAGTAATGTTGAGTTTTCTTAGAATTGCTTTTGTATAAATTACAAATTCCGGCAGGTAGAGGTTTAAGCTGTTGTGCCGAATCCTCTAAATGTTGTATCACAATAGCTATGGCGGGTCAGGAACCATATTTCATATGGCCTGTATTTTTTTGTAAGGTATGTTCTATATTTATCTTTTACAACGGAACTAAATAGCACTAACTTAAGCTGTCTATATTAGAAGTATACTATCTTGAAAATATGCCTTCTGCTGTCAGATATGCAACCTGCCATAAAAGACTGTGATATGTCTGATTTTCCTTTCCGGGCAGGCTTGAGTACCAGCCAGGAACCCTTTACGTGCTTTAATGTCTATGGCATGTTTTTATTATATAATAGAATTTTATATTTTTGAGATGCTGCTATAATTTATATACATCTATGTGAAACAATTAATCAGGTGGTAAATAATGATCTTGTTATTTTTCTACCTGTATGGGGATGATCCACTCGGCACGATACTGGCATTCATAAGCGCACATCTGTTTATTTTCGTCATTATCCTTATGATAGGTCTGGCATTTTGGATTCTATCTAAACGTAATAAAAAAGTACCAGATAGTATCGAACCTGTGAAGCATAAATCCCTACAAAGCATGGGCTGGACTACAGAAGAAAAGATGAGGGAGTTTAAAACGTCTTTTGACCCTACTAAAAAAGTATGATTATCTTCAGAGTTAAGCATTTGAGAAATCGAATAAAGCACTTGCGACTAAGAGCTTATCCGAAAAGTCGATAAAAGCATGTTGAGAAGTTACAATAGGTTTATAGCATCCGAGTTTTCGTTCAGGTCATATCTACTATTTCTTGCGAGAGTTGCAAGCAGTCAAGTACTTTTCGGATAGGCTCTTAGTATGGTCTACTCGCAAGTCTTCCTATGATATTTCTTTCCTAAATAGGGTGTGGGGTGAATGATTCTTAATAATATTTCGGTTCACTTTTTTATATACAAAAAGCCAGTCGAAGACTCTGGAAAGTCAAGGGAGGATAAAGGAACTCAGTGAGAAGTAACACTGAATTCCCTGTGTAAAGCATACTCCGGTTTTTGCATGCTAGTTTTTAATGATAAAAAGGGTTATTTAACGCTTTTTTATTGTATAAAATTCGAAAAATACAGAGGCTCTATACTTGTAATAAGACGAATAGTCCTGTAAGTTTGAGTATAAAGGGTAAAGAATCTAAACACAATCAAACAAATCGAAAGTTCCACAGGAAGTTCGATTAAATGCTTTTA
>JAUPKV010000444.1 GCA_030837265.1 Methanobacteriota archaeon | reverse complement strand
TTATGTTATTTCAGATATTTTCTTTATATTTTACGTTTTCCAAATTCTTCCAGCTACTTTATATAAACTATAGATTTATATTGTCTGTTTTTGAACATTTTTAAGTTCCTAATTAGTTTTTTGGAATATTAAGCCACTAAATGAGAGATTTCCACATAAAAAATAGAGAAGACGATTTTCAAGACATAACTTCCCACATTAAAAAAGTAAGGTTTTTATTTAAAATATTTTTTCAGGACTTAAGGTGATAGATGAGAGATTTTCTCCATCATATGCATACCGTTTAGGAATATGTCCCAGAGGTCCAAAAGTAGGACTGCTGAGGCGAAGATTCCCAAGATTCAATTTTATTAATTTACCCCCTTTCCCTATTTCTCAGATTTTTCCACTTTCCAGATCCAACATCGGATCAAGCTTCGAGCACATCCGGACTATGATCTTTCATGTCTTTTTCCCTTATCCTTTCTCTGAGCAGGTCCAGAACCTCTTCGTCCGAGACGTCATACCAGTTCTCATAGGCCTCAGCAACAGCCCTGAAGTATGCAGGAGTTTCAAGAACAATGACTTCATCGACTCTTCTTCTGATCTCTTCGACGACTTCCCTTCCTGCCACGGGCACAGCTACCACAATTTTTCTGGCTTTCCTATTTTTGCAAAGCCCTATGGCTGCTCTCATCGTAGAACCCATGGCAATGCCGTCGTCAATAAGAATTACAGTTCTTTCTTTTATTTCGGGCAAGGATTCTCCTTCCCTCAGAGCATTTATACGTCTCCGGATCTCGGTAATCTGCTGCTTTTTAATTTTCTCAATGGTCTCTTCAGAGAGCCAGTAATACGCATCCCCAAGAATGTAAGTGCTTCCATCCTCGGCAATTGCTCCGAACCCTGCTTCGGGGTTGTCAGGAAAAGGCAGTTTCCGTGCAATGATCAGGGAAAAATCCGCACCTAATTTCTTTGCAACCTGCAGCCCGACTTCTACTCCTCCTCGTGGAATTGCGAGAATAAGAGGGTTTTCTACCCTGTACTTCTCAAGAGGCCCGGCAAGTTTTTCTCCTGCATCTTTGCGATTTTTAAACATACACCACCCTCATTCTAAACATATCCGAATTAATGATACAAATCCAAATTAAACATTAAACCTACTCCTGTTCCTTAATTATAGTATTCAAAGCTCCTAATAGAAATCTCTTCGTAATGGAGAGTAAGGGAGTAAGGGAGTAGAGAAGTAAAAAAGACAGGTAAATACAATAACAGAAAAAAATATATATATAAGTGAGAGAGTAGAAGAAGACGGACAAATGACATTTGAAAATCTTGAGTTCTTCATTTTCGCATTCACATCCATCTTTGTAATAGTCGACCCTATAAGTGGAGCAGTGACTTTTGTCTCCATGACGAATGAGATGACAAATCAAGCAAAGAATGTGATTGCAAGAAAAGCGGTCACATTGGCATGTGTTATTGCACTTTTTTTTGCAATTACTGGAAGTTTGATGCTCAACCTCTTCAACGTTAGTATAGATTCTCTACGGGTTGCCGGAGGGCTCTTGCTTTTCAGCATTGCTTTTAACATGATGCAAGCTAAAATTTCAAGAGAAAGCATTACGGAAGAGGAGATATCCCAGTCTCAGGAACGCAACGACATATGGATCTTTCCCATAGCTCTTCCTCTTTTGACGGGTCCCGGCACAATCAGTACTGTAATTGTCCTCATTGGAGGAGCGGAATCAATTGAGCACAAAATAATAATTGTTGCCGCAATAATACTTACATTCATTCTCTGTCTGTATATCTTCTTCTTCTCGAGGAAGATTAACCAGTTGATAGGATACAATGGAATGCTTGTCTTTACAAGAGTTATGGGACTTTTACTAGCCGCTCTTGCAGTAGGCCTGATCGCTACAGGGATAATAAATATTTTCAGGTTAACAACTTAAAACAGGGATAAAACATCCCCAACCTGTTTATACTATGAAGTTTTTCATCGTCTAAATAATATCTTGGTTCTAACATTAAAATCCTGGAGAATTGCAATGAGAAGTTCTATTATAAAAGAAGGGCCGGAACGTGCTCCCAATCGCTCCCTCCTTAAAGCAACAGGGATCACGGATTCCGAGATGAGAAAGCCATTCATCGCAGTAGTTAATTCCTGGAATGACATAATCCCCGGGCATATCCACCTGAATAAACTTGCCGAATCCGTGAAAGCCGGAATCAGGAACGCTGGGGGAATTCCTTTTGAGTTCCATACTATAGGAATTTGCGACGGAATCGCAATGGGGCATGAAGGAATGAAATATTCCCTGCCTAGCAGAGAGGTCATTGAGGATACAATCGAGCTGATGGTTAAAGCTCATCAGTTTGACGGGATGGTCCTTATCCCAACATGTGACAAGATTGTGCCAGGACACATTATGGCAGCAGGCAGGCTTGACATCCCTTCAATTGTCGTAACCGGAGGGCCGATGCTTCCGGGATATGTGGATGACAAATATACGGATTTGATCTCGGTTTTCGAAGGAGTGGGAGCACACAGAGCAGGTAGACTCTCTGATGACGATCTTGAAAGGCTTGAAAACCTATCCTGTTGCGGTGCCGGATCCTGCGCAGGAATGTTTACCGCAAATACCATGGCCTGTATGACCGAAGCTATGGGGTTGAGCCTTCCCGGATGTGCAACTGCTCATGCCGTGGATGCAAAAAAAGCACGCATAGCTAAAGATTCCGGGGAACGTATTGTGGAAATGGTCAGAGAAAACCTGACTCCCAGGAAACTTGTAACCCTCAAATCTCTTGAAAATGCCATTATGGTTGATATGGCAATAGGGGGAAGCACTAATACTACTCTGCACCTTCCTGCCCTTGCCCATGAATTCGGGCTGAACCTACCTCTTGAGACGTTTGATGAGTTGAGCCGAACTACCCCCCACCTGATCTCACTGCGTCCGAGTGGTCCGAACTTCATGCTGGATTTTGACAGGGCTGGCGGAGTTCAGGCGATTATGCAAAGACTTTCCCCTAAACTCCATCTTGATCAGCTTACGGTTAATAGCAAAACTATTGGAGAAAACCTTGATGAACTCGATATTGTCAATCCGAAGCTGAACAAAGAGATTATTAAAACTCTTGAGAAACCTATACATAACCAGGGAGGAATTGCAGTCCTTAAAGGCACCCTTGCTCCTGACGGCTCGGTTGTAAAGCAGGCTGCAGTTGACCCCAAAATGCAGGTATACACGGGTCCCGCTAAAGTCTACGACTGTGAAGAAGACGCTATGAAGAGCATTCTTGAGGGGAAAGTGCAGCCGGGAGATATTGTAGTCATCCGTTACGAAGGTCCGAAAGGCGGCCCTGGAATGCGTGAAATGCTTGCAGCCACAGCCGCAATTGCAGGTATGGGCATGCTGGATTCAGTTGCTCTGGTAACCGACGGGCGTTTTTCCGGAGGAACCCGCGGTCCCTGTATAGGCCACATCTCTCCGGAAGCCAGTGAGGGAGGGCCAATCGCCTTTGTAAAAGATGGTGATATGATTGAAATAAACATTCCTGAAAGAATTCTGAACCTGAAAGTTTCTGAAGAAGAGCTAAAACAAAGGAAGGCTGTCTTTTTGCCTCCAAAGAAGGAAGTTACAGGCTATCTTGCCAGGTACCAGCGTTCAGTCCATTCCGCAAATACCGGCGGGATAGTAGATTGAAAGTTAGGTAATCGGGTTTCGAAAAATATTTAGGAGGATTTTGTTCCTCCAACTTTTTTATTTCAAAAATTCCGTGTACTTCAGTGCTTTGATTAAACCAGCAAGTTCAAAGGGTGTCGCTCGGTCGGTTCTATATCGAGATCCGCTACAGCTTCAGAAATCATGATATCGCTCATGGCAGCCATGGGAAATATGTATGGGGCATTCTCGATAGGCCCGTAAAGAATGAAGTCTCCAGCTGCCGCTTGCTGCAGGCAGGTTGAACCTATATCGCAGATCTTGTAGAGACAAGGGTCTTTTTCTTTCTTCTGCTGCAGCCAGTTCCAGGATGAAGGTGCATTGTGAATCCCAGAGCCAGTTGGGTGCCCCCATTTTGCTTTTGCCGTTATGGTCATCCTGAGGGCTACTCCAGCTCCATGGCCCATAGGGGTGATGCTCGGGTCTATAAGCTTGTTAACTATTCCGCATCTATCTGCTATGGAAAGAAGTCCCTCGTCAAGCAGGCCTGCTCCGTTTTCCAGCAGTTCCATTCGGCCAGGAAGCGACGAGTCAGTTGCATTGAAACCAAGGATAATGGAACTATCTATATCGGATAAAGTGAGAGCTTCCCTCTCTGAAGGAGTTATGCTCATATTTATAGAATTGTAGATCGCCTTATCTGCAAGCCCTATCTCAGTGACGTACTCTGCTGCATAAGCACGCACATCTCCTTCCGGAGAATCAATCAGAAAAGGAGCTTCCGAAATTTCTGACACAAAGTCAATATAGCGAGTTATACTTTTGCGAGTAGTGCCAAAAATGTGAACTAAATGAGGGTTTCCTGTTTCTTCGGATCCAGCTTCCTGCAGGTTAATAAGTCTCTCGGCAGCAGCTCGATCAAACATGCCTGTTGCTGCGTCTTCCACGATTTCATGTTTATTATAGAAAATGGTTCCTGCAAGTACGGTAGGGAGCTCTCCTGGCTGTCCGCCTATTTTTACTCCTGCAATCTTGACTATTTCCTGTTCTTTCTGGAACTTAAACATCCTCACACCCTTAAACTCTACAGGTTACTCTTATTTCTAAATAATGTTCATTTCTTAAATTATCTAAATTATTCAAATTCAAAATTAGAGGCTTTCAGCCTGACAAACAACCCCTGACATTGAATCCATGGCAAATTCTTCGGAAATTATTATATCTCCGGTAGTAGGAATTGCAAGAGCAGTCCGTCTTTTTTTTAAAGAACAGAGAACAAGAGGCTCATCCTGATAAGCTTCTCCTTTATTTTTATATTTGTTTACCAGTTTAAGGATTTCTTTAGGATTTATAAGTCCTATTTCGTCAATCAGTACAACCTGCTGCTGGAAGCGTCTGACTGCCTCTTCCGAAATGTTCTCTATAAAAGGAATTGCGCCCTTAGAACCAATAATCCTGCCTTTTTCATCAATACCATGTGCGTGAATTGCAAGCAGGGAGTGACCTGCAAGGTGCCCCCTCGATTCAGTTCCGCAAACCAGAACATATCGGATATTTGAATTTGAAATGACATTTGCGACTATTTTTTCGACTCCAAGGTTTTCAGTTTTTGAACTTCCCCAGATAGCTGCTTCAGGTTGTGGGTTAATAGAGCTTGCAAGGGTTACAACCGCAATTCGTGATTGAGGGTTTCCTACCTTGTAGTCCCCTTTTACTACAGGCCAGTTATCTGCTATAGTCTTCATCGAATCTCCTTTCAAGCCCAATTTCCTTATTAATACTCTTGCTCTCTTTCCTTGTTCAGGTCAGACAGCGCGCTTGCAAGCATTATAGCCTTAGTAAAATGTCCGCCCGCCCTTGAAGTGTCCACAAAAACATAGTCGTCCATCAGCACAGGAGCCCCGAGACCGTCGCCTCCACCCAGGAAAGCAACTGTCCGGAAGATAAGGTTACCTGAGATGCCGTCCGGGGCAACGATGAAGTTAGATTCTTTAATTGCATCTTCAATTAAAATGGTGTAGTGCTTAGCACTGATCCCACGCTCCAGAACTCTATTTGTAATGAATTCCCCTTCTGCCAGGCTTCTGTCCACGCGCGGATCCCTGCCTATATCTCCCATCCTACCACCGGAAACCACACCAACTATAGGCTCGATCTCGAATCTTCTTATGTGTTCGGCACCCAGAGTAATCATATGAAGCTTGTCTGCTATGGTATTTCCTTCATCAATTCCTACCGGTGCAAGAAAGAACGGCTTTCCCTCAGCTGTCTGGAGCAAAGCAAGACGATAAACTTTTTTTAATCCAAGGATCTTCTTCAGGCAGATAAGAGCTCCTGAGGCTTTTGCAGTCCCTCTTATCGCTCCATCGATTTTTTTCGAAACCAGGAGTTCCACAAGAATTTTTTCCGGATTATCGGTATCTACTACCTCAAGCTCTGTCCCTATTTCGTCAATTTCCTTTTTGCTTCCAACCAGGATGACCTGTGCATAACCCTTTTCCTGGGCCTTCCATGCGCTCTCAAGCATTTTGGGAGTAGGATCCCGTATTCCCATAGCAATTCTGGCCCTATTCGTAAGGGCTCGAATCTCAATAGCCCCAAGGAGGGCACTCATTGCGTTATTTACCATGTCCATCCTTACTGTTCATTAAGATTTAAACTCGTTTAAAGAAGAACTAACCAATCATTAATTAATTTTATCATTTCCTAATTCGCTGGGAAATACATTGCCCTTATAGACAAAGTTTCAGCTCCGCAGTGCGTAGTTCATTCTTCAGCTTTGTTTCTTTTTTCACACAACTATATAAAGCTCATTATATTTAATTATCAATTGTAAATCCTAATGGGAATATATTTGGTGATCTAAATGATCGAAATAAATTATGATCTGCTTGACTACGTTTCTCGAAAAGCAAAAGAAAGTACCAGAAAAAGAACCAACTATAATTTTCATAAAAGTTATGATGAATGTGTGCAGCGTTTTTTAAACGCTGTTGAACCTGGTTCTTACATTCGGCCTCATAAACATACGGATTCAAATAAGATTGAGATATTTCTAATTTTGAGAGGAAAAGTGTTGATCGTCGAATTTAACGACGAAGGTAAAATAATTAATCATACAGTATTAAATTTTGAGAGTGGAATAAAAGGGGTGGAGCTTCCTCCTAATACCTGGCATTCACTTATCGCGCTAGAGGAAAATTCGGTCCTGTATGAAATCAAAATAGGACCATATATAATGGAGACTGATAAGGTATTTGCATCTTGGGCACCAGAAGAAAAAACCATCGAAGCAAATAAATTTATCAATAAAATTTTAAAAACATGCAAAATATAAACATAATGAAAGTGTAATTAAAATTTAAGCAATTATAATTCATTTATTTTAACTTCTTCTGCTCTAGGTCTCAACATTAACGAATTTCCTTTATAAGCCTCTACTAATCTCGTAGAAGGAACGGAAAACGTTTTATTGCAGCTATAGCACCGGTAAAGACGTAGGCTTTTGACTCTATAGATATGTAATGAACCACAATAATTGCAGCATGTACGTAAACGTTCATTTTGTTTTTTTTCCATTTCAAAACCCCAACTTATGTTATATATTTAAAATATATAATTACGATAGTATTTTAAATACTAATCTTTGTTGCTTATCATTTTTCCTTTGAAATTAATTTTCTTTTTTAAGATTTTCAATTATTGACTTCAAAATTGCAGAATTTCTAATAGTCGAAATTGCAGAATTTCCAATAGTCGAAAACTGTAATGATTGTTAAGTAAAAAAATTTTGATATACAATGTGCGATATAATAAAAGTAGGAGGTAGAAGCAATGAATTTTGTGAGCGGATATGCGTTTACAAAAGTGAAAACTTCACATGGACCTGACATGTACGTATCCAGACATGGGAAATTGGTTAAGGTCGTGCCATGCAGTCCGCATGTGGAGCTTTCCGAACGATATGCCATAGACTTGATTCACCAGATCGAGTCCACGGAATAAAATTTACATGCTTTTCCGATTTTTTTTGTTTGTAATTCGGACCCATTCTCATGAAGCCCCTTTTTCAGACCGAAACATTCGGCCTGACGTTTTTTAAACTTTTTCATCCTATAAATACCTTGCGTTTCTCCGAACTTTTTCGATACAGTTACTTAAGAAAAAAGTAGTTAACCTTCTGAACACTGGTTTGCAGGCCGTAAAGTGCGATTTAATGGAAATAAATCATTAGGTTATTTACTTAAGTTATTCATAAGGAATTCTAATATTGTTAGTTCCTCTAATAAAGGATCAATTTAATATTATATAAATTGAAAAAACCAGATTAAGTGGCATTTATACTGGAATTAGCTTCGTCAAGAAAAGTTTGAAATCATGATACAATCTCGAAAGGATAAACTTCCTCCCACCTGTCACCTATAATCGAACTAATACATCCTTCCTCTACCCTCATCTGTATAGTGTTCCCTTTTAACCTAATTATTATGAGGTCTCCACTTTCGTAGTAATCACATTTAATGATAGGAGAATCTCCGTAGCGCAGGATGGCAGTACCGCAGTCATACAATATAAGATAGTTGTTTCCTGATTTGAATTTTCTCTTCATGTGAAGGATCCGTAATACTTTGTTCACATAATTGCTTATAATATTTATACTGTTTATAGCTTAATCTTTATTAATTTTTTCATTGTGAAGTCCCATTTTTAAACCAATATTTACCAGACAACACCTCAGAACTTGTGAATCGAGAAAAAATTTTGAAAATTGAGAGCTTGTTTTAAAGGGACACTGTTAAATAAGTTTAAAAAAGTTGAAACTGGAACAGATTTCTTAGAACAAAGAAGATACAAGTTCTCAAATTTTCAAATTCTTCTTAATTAGTGAAAATAAAGTCATTAGAAAGTTAAGCTTGTCACCCAATTTTAGATGTATCTTCAGCTTTTAGAATCATGTGAGAGATACACTTTGCTATTTTGGGAATTATTTATAGTATTAATAGATTACGAACACAGATAACGGCTTACATAGATATTCGAGATATTGAAGTATATTGAAATATGCATACATTCTTATTTTACTTATTAATTGAACATAAATATTCCGTATTTTATGTTAAGTAAATAGAAAAGTAAACAGCATGCTAAGGTTCTTTTATTCAATTGACTTGGATAGCTTTTTGGTAGGATTGTCTAAGATCTTCTTCCACAATTTAATGAACAACTTTATTTCACTTTAAAAGATGTATTCTTGAGCTTCGAAAGAATTGGGAGTTAATAAGTCTTACTTTAAAAAAATTACTTTTTAACTTTTCTAATTTATAAAAAAGCTTATATTTCGGATATTTTTTATTTATTAATGAAATTCAAATGAAAGGTAGGAAAATACACAAAAATAGAAAATGTGGTTCAATTCTACCAGATGTTGTGATGTTAAAATATTTTTTATCAAGTAGTTATCTGAGGAGGAAGTATATGAAAAAATGTATTTCAGCATTTGTATTATTAGTTACACTTTTATTTCAAGCAACTTTAATTTTTATACCGGCAATTCCAGTAGTTTCTGCGGCAGGTAATGTAACGATCAATGATTTTACTGCCAGTGTTACAAAAGGAACTGTTCCTTTAGATGTCAGGTTAAATAGTAACGTTACAGGAGAAGTTACCAAATGGCGTTGGAGTTTTTATAATCCTCAAACGGGGCGTTCGTCCTACAGTGTTGCAGACAAAACTACCGGGATCACATTTGGATCAACAGGAGCTTATGGAGTCTTTAACGCTACATTGGAAGTATGGGGACCTGAAGGAAATGATTCACTTAAAAAAATAGATTATATTATTGCGAATCAAAACACATCAGGTCTGCCAGTTGCTAATTTTTCCGCATCCACCACTTCCGGAGATGCACCGTTGGAAGTAACATTTACTGACAGCAGTACAGATGCAAATTCAAGTTTGTGGTATTTTGGGCTGACAAATACCTCAGCTGAAAAGAGTCCAACGTTTGTTTTTACCTCTCCAGGGATTTATCGAGTTGTTTTGGAAGTTAGCAATGCTAATGGTTGGGATGCGACAGCTCAGGATATAATCGTACAGGGGCAGGGAAAAGTTCTTCCAATTCCAAACTTTGACGCAAACACTTCCAATGGTCTTACTGTACAGTTTATAGATACCTCACAAAACGGAAATGGGTTTTACTGGGACTTTGGAGATGGGAAGTATTCTGTCGAGAGTAATCCAACGCATAATTATTCAAAAACAGGAAACTTTATTGTCAGCCTGGCAGCAAGCAATGAAAATGGAACAAACGCAATCTCTAAAATAATAACTGTTAAAGACCCGAGTAGCTCAAGTAGTGACAGTGATAATAGTGGCAGTGGAGATGGTGGTGGAGATAGTATTGGATCTGCGTCTGTAGAAGATAGCAGTAGTAGCGGCAGTAGCAGCGGCGGAAGCGGAGGTGGGAGTGTAGGAGGTTCTCCTGAACCACAAAGCAATGTCGAAGCTAAAGAGATTTCACAGAATTTTATTGGAAATGGAAACTCTGTTGATTTTGCTTTTCCTCAAAACGTCACTTCGGTAGTGAACATTAGCTTTGATTCAAAAACCACTGTCGGCAAGACAACAACTATAGTTGAGATGCTTAAAAATCAGTCTACTCTGGTTGCAGAGCCACCTGCCGACGAAATCTATAAATTTATAAATATATGGGTTGGAAGCGGTGGAGTTGTAACTCCCGACAAAATTGAAAATGCAGTAGTGAAGTTCAAGGTTGAAAAATCCTGGATACAGGATAAAAACATAGACAAGTATTCTATCACCCTAAATAGGTACAGTGATAATAAATGGAATGCCCTTCCAACAACTCTGTTAGGAGAAGATGATAAATACCTGTATTTCACTGCTCAAACTCCCGGATTCTCTCCATTTGCAATTACAGGCAAGGTAATTACAAGTGGAACTGTGAACGAAGCACAGTCCCAAAATAGAACTCCGAAAATTGAACAAAATATGGCAAACAACACAAGTAATGTAGAACATACACAAAAAACAGGAACTTCTGGAAACGGAGGAAAAGTACCTGGATTTGAGGTGTTTATGGGGATAATAAGCTTGTTTGCAGGTGTTCTATATATAAGAAAATAAAATAGGTAAGAATGAAAAATAAGATGAGGACCTATAATCTTCATCACTTTTCTCTTATCTATTCTTTTTCAATCTATTCTTTTTCAGCTATTATTGTAATGTATATGTTTAAAATTCTTAAAAAAATTTACAAAATATTTTTCTCAAAAACATAATCTTTCACATGAACTGAAATTGGAACTTGAATATAGTAAAATTTATTTAAGTTCAAAGACGTTTAGTTTTTGATGGATAAAACAGAAAAAAAAGAACTTCGGGGATCAAATTTTCAAGGGGCTAACTTTCAAGGGGCTGACCTCCAGGAGGCTAACTTTGAAAAAGCTAACCTGCAGGGAGCTAACCTGCAAGGAGCTAATCTACAGGGTGCTGACCTTGAAAAAGCTGACCTGCGAGTGGCTTCGTTTTACGGAGCTGACCTCCAGGAGACTAATCTTCAAGAGGCAAACCTACATGGAACTGACCTAATAGAAGCTAAGCTTGAAAAAGCCAACCTTCATGGAGCTAACCTTACAGAGGTTAATCTTCGAGGAGCTGACCTTGAGAAAGCTAACCTGCAGGGAGCAAACCTTCAAGGAGCTAATCTACAGGGAGCTGACCTTGAAAAGGCTAACCTTCAAGGGGCTAACCTAAACGGAGCAGACCTTCAAGAGACAAACGGCCATATGGCTAATCTTCAAGAGGCTGATCTTCAAGAAGCTAACCTTATTAAAGCTAATTTCAATGGGGCTAACCTGCAAAAAGCTAACTTGCAAAAAGCAAACATTCAGGAAGCTAAACTTAAGGAAGCTAACCTCAAAGAAGCAAATTTAGTAGGAGCTAACCTTGAAGGGGCTAAACTTAAAGAAGCTAAATTAGAAGGAGCAAACCTTGAAAAAGCTAAACTTATAAACGCTAACCTTAAAGGTTCTAACTTGAAAAGTGCTAATCTTAAAAAAGCCAACCTTATAAAAGCTAACCTTAATGGGGCTAACCTGCAAAAAGCTAACCTGCAAGATGCTAACCTCGTGAAGGCCAACCTTAAAGATACAAATTTTAGAAAGGCTAATCTTCAAGGGGCAAAACTTGAAGAAGCTAAGCTTGAAGGAGCTCAAAACTTAACAGTTGACCAGCTTTCTAATGTGAAAACACTTTATAATGCGAAATTAGATGAAAAACTTCTCATACAAGTAAAAAATAAGTATCCTGCACTTTTTGAGAAAAACAAAAAATAATACTAATTCCATAATGGGGCAACAATGATTAAAACTCAAGTTCGAGCCCCACCGGACGGTGATCTGAACTTAGAAAGCGCTTTCTGGAATTGATTACTCCAATAGATTTGTAATTGACTGTGATAGTTACTTTCTAATAATGTCCTCTACATAATCCTTGATAAAACTCTCACACTCTTTGAGAGTCTTGTGTTTTAAGAGAATTTCGAAATCGTAGTCTCCAAGCATGCCACCCCTTTACCTTTTTGATACTTTTCCAGATCAATATACAGAAATATCTCTTAACTATTATTATCTCAGGCTATTGATAATAAATTTAAGTTAGAGAAGTATCGAAGAGATCATTGAAACCAACAGAACACTAGATGTAGATTAACTGAAAATTTCGAGAAATTACTTATTCTCAAGGTATCTATTAATACAACCGAATATTAGAGAACGATCAATTTTTGCTACACTCGATTGTATACTTTTAGATAGTCTTTAATCTGAAAAACCGTGTGTATTCCCTAAGTTTAAAAAAAACAAAGAAATAGTTTCGTTTTTTTTTAATAACTTTCCCCTACAACCTCAAACGCTTATGCATTAAAAGTATGACAGGGAACTTACAGCTTTTTTTTATACAAACCAACCTCAGCTTCTTTTACAAGGCACTCTGAAAACAAGGGGAATATTTCTGTAAAATGTTTAGATTTCATATGCTCATCAATACTACTTTCATCGCGCCATTCTTCCAAAAAAGTAAGAATTTCCGGGTTCTGCAAATCCTGATAAAGTCCATATTCTATGCAGCCATCTTCTTTTATTGTTTCGTCAATAATTTTTTTGCACAAACCTAAAAACTCTTGAGCTTTCTCAGGTTGGACATGGAATTTTGCAATAATTCTTATTGTCAATAAAGCCACCAGCTTATGAATATTATTCACTTTATTAAAAGTTCCATTTTTTTCTTATTTTATATGATCTACTGTGGAAAAACCTTTTCATTTACCTTGTTCACAGTAGGGGACTATAGCTATTTTTCAAGCTAACTGTTTTATCAAAGCTATACACTACTATGCATGGCAATTATTTATTTTTCAGATTATTTTTTTAACTTTAGCACTGGTGCAATCATGCCTTGTTAGTTTTATAGGACTTACGCGGGTGAATCGTTATATTTGAGAGTACCTTAAAATGCGATTAATTATATATATTTACATATATACAAACTGCAATATCTTTGAGATGAACGACATAAATCCTTCTAAATGTACTGAATTTACTTAGATCATATTTTTGTAAATGTTTGATGCATTACATAAAAGTTCATAGAATCTATAAAAATAATTTGTTTTCATATAAAAACACGTCTACAAATTTGGAAAACTATTTATTAAGTAACAATGTCTTAAAGTTCAGTAAGGAGATTAGTAGATATGTTTGAGTTAAAAGTTGTTACCTATTTTGCAGCAGCCCATCAGCTTAAGATGGTGGCCAAAAAGTGTGAAAACCTTCACGGACACAACTGGAAGATCGAAGTTTGTGTTGCTGGAGAAAACCTCAATGATGCCGGAATCCTGATGGATTTTGGAGAATTAAAACAGAATGTGTCCGAAATCATGACAACGCTGGATCACAAATATTTAAATGAACTCGATTACTTTGATGATAGCAATCCACCGTCTTCGGAAAACATTGCCAAATATATCGCAAAATCGCTCCAAACTACACTAAAAAATCCAAAAATCAAGGTTACCAGTGTTACAGCCTGGGAATCGGAGAATGCTTGTGCAACATATTTAATGTAATTGTTTTACGGTCAGTTATTGTTTCTTATGAGCAGGCACATCATAAGGATGGTTTTAAACTTCGTTTTTTGTACTGCAAATAACTGGATAGTCAGCTGTAGTCATTGATATCATTCCAAAATAATCCATCCAGCCTCTGCTCTTTCTTCTCACACACTTTTGGCACTGCAGGAAGTTGGTTTGCTGTGTAGTACATAAACACAAGCAAAATCCATATTAGAT
>JAUPKV010000443.1 GCA_030837265.1 Methanobacteriota archaeon | reverse complement strand
CTTACAATAGCTGAAAGAGCTATTAACTCTCTGGATGCATTAAAGACAGGAGAAAGAGTTACTGAAACATTTATTATTGTACCATCTTTTTTTAACCTCAAAGTTTCGTAATGTTGAATCTGTTCTCCATGTATAATTTTATCAGAAAATTTTTTTATTTCCCCTCTGCGATTCTCTGGTTCAAGGATTGATAGATTTTTTCCTATGACTTCTTCAGCTAAATAACCATAAGTCTGCTCTGCTCCCTTATTCCAGCTTGTGACAATGCCATCAATAGATTTAGTCATAATAGCATCGTCTGATGATTCTACGGCATTGGCAAGTATCTGAACTTTCTCTTCTGCCTTTTTGAGTTGAGATATATCACGTGCAGCAACAAAGATACCAGCAATTTCATCATCTTTGTATTTATAAATTGAGGCATTATACAAAACAGGTGTTATCTGCCCATTTTTGTTTCGAATTTTAAGCTCAAGATCTCGCACAAGTCCTTCTTGGAATACACGTTGATAGCCTTCTTTGACTTTCTCGGGCTCAACAAAATAGTCCGAAAAATCGGTGCCTATGAGTTCATCTCGAGAATAGCCTGTGACTTTTTCTACAGCACCATTCACATCTTTAATCTTACCATCCCGCCCAATAGTTGCAAGAGGATCCAAGCTAGCTTCAATTAAACTGCGATTATAAATATTTGACAGCCTGATAGCTTCTTCGGCTTCCTTTCTTTCGGTTATATCTCTGGAAATGAACGAGACAAAATTCAGCTTTCTATGAGCATCGAAAACCGGAGAAAGATATATTGAGACATATATTAGCTTCTTGTCCTTTCTTAGCCGTAAAGTCTCATACCGGCGAACCTTTTCTCCCTGTTTAATTTTTTTACTTAAATTCTTTGTTTCTTCTTTTAAATGAGGTGGAGCTAATATGGATATAGGTTTACCAATAATTTCTTCCGCTGAATAACCATAGACTTGCTCAGCCCCCTTATTCCAACTTGTAATTACGCCGTCATGAGAAATAGTGCCGATGGCATCATTTGATGATTCCACAATATTCGCTAAGATCTGATTTATCTCTTCTGCTTTTTTACTCTCAGTAATATCACGAGAGATAGCAAGAACAGAGGTCACATTGCCATTAACAAACTCTGGTACTATTTTTGTGTTAAAATAGTATTCTTTTCCTTGAGGCGAAATATATTGGAACTCTATTGTTTCGGGTTTCCCAGTGGTAAAAACATTTCCATAATATCTTTCCCAGAGTTTAACCAGTTCAGGACCCATTCGCAGTTCGGTATGAGTTTTACCAATGATTTCTTCTTGAGAACAACCATAAAGTTCCACAGTGGCAGAGTTAGCATATATGTGACGATTTTGTCTATCAAAGCGTGTAATCAAATCCGGAGAATTTTCGGTCAATGTACGGAATTTATTTTCACTCTCATGAAGTGACTCATAAGCTTTATAGAGTTCCTCGGATTGAACCTGTAACTCCTCATACTGCACTTGGAGCTCCTCGGACTGAGCCTGCAACTCCTCAGATTGCACTTGGAGTTCCTCGGATTGAACCTGAAGATTCTTGTACGCCTCTTGAAGTTTCCTTTCAAGTTCTTTCTGGCAACATATATCAAATCCATAAATGTTTACGCATTCTTCATCAGGTAAGGGATGAAACGCGACAAGGTATATTCTTTTCCCCACTTTAACTTCAATTTTTTTCGGGCTATTCCGAGAAATTACTTTCTGAACAAGTTCTTCAATATAAGAAGGAAGTTTTTCTCCAACTTCGACATCCCATTCATTTAATAGGGGTTTACCCGCTTCATTTGAGTAAAGAACAGTACCATTATTTGCCACACTGAGTACTGGATTGGGATTTATTGCTAAAGATTTCTCCAACTTCACTCTATTTTCACCTTCAGCTCCTCTTATTGATGGCAATATGCCTTATCTAATTTACAACGTTTGGACCACTCATAGCAAAAATAAATATTTAATATAAAATTATATAATTAGGTATTATATTCAAATATTCTCCAATTTTAGCAATTATATTAAAACTTATAGAATAATAGTAACAACCATTTTTTAGATGTAATATGAGTCCAATGATAAATAAGTTCCCATTATATTACAATAGTCAACCTGCATGTCAAAGGTTAAAGGTGTCTATCATACTCAAGTTTAAAACTTGTTCATTTTAGTAAAAATTTAGTCATGTAGGATACTTCAATATAAGAATGTTTTAAAAATGTTCGTATTTTGCCTATACGAATGCAAATCCAAATGTTACATACTATCTAAGAATACACTTGATTCCTTAGATTAACCCACCATCAAATGTAAAAAAATACTCAGAAACACATAGGCGTTTTTCTAGAGGTCTATTGATATTGATTTTAAGCTTAAAAATGATCTAAAAAGAAAAATACAATCATTTTTGTAAATAACAAGCTATTGAAAGTGAGAATTTCCATTTTTTTATTTTCTAACCTGTTTTTTTATGAAAGTGCGTTTTTAGCTGCTTATGTAACTTATGG
>JAUPKV010000442.1 GCA_030837265.1 Methanobacteriota archaeon | reverse complement strand
CATTTGCATATTAATTTTTTCTCTATAGTTGTTTATAGAAGACAATAATGTGGTGGGCAGATATAATGAGAATATTTTGCAATTAAGAGTTCCCACATAATAGTGTGACTCATAAAACAATAGGTACCAAAAACTACCAGTGCCGCAAAACGATAAGTACCACAAAATAGGGTTATGTAGCCATGTCTTCGAAATATTTAGTATAGAGTCGTATATATTTCATATGTGCAAAATCCAAATACAGCTGGCTCCTTTTAAAACTTGAGGCATTTAAGCTCCAGGATCTGGTCTTAATAAGCCAACCTGGTAATTTTTTTTGGTTTTGAGGTAATCATATGGATATAAAAGAAAAAAATATTTTGTTTACTTTTTCTATCATAGGGCTTCTGCTGCTGGGAAATGTCGGACCTACAGTAGCTGCACAAATTGCTTCTAATGCGAATGAGGAACTATCGAGTTCAGCTGACTACAGCAAGCTTTCCGGAAATTCGGACACCAGAATAAAGAATGTGATAGTCCTGATTCCTGATGGGTGTTCTCAGAGTGAAGAAACTTTGGCTCGCTGGTACAGTGGAAAGCCTCTTGAGCTTGATAATCTGGTAACCGGAACGGTATCCACTTACAGTACCGATTCGGTCATCACTGACTCATCTGCAGCTGTAACTGCTTTCGCTACGGGTTACAAAACTACCAACGGTTTCATAAGTATCGGACCAAGCAACAGCACTGTATTAAGCACACTGGAAATGCCACCTGAAAAACTGCAGTACAGGCCGCTTGCAACAGTGCTCGAAGCTTCAAAGCTCAAAGGCAAAGCTACCGGACTTGTGGCAACCTCTCGTGTAACTCATGCCACACCTGCAGGTTTTGCTTCTCATGTTGACAACAGGGATAATGAAACCCAGATAGCAGAACAGATGGTCTATGAGAACATTGACGTAGTCTTCGGGGGAGCTGCCAGTTATCTTGTACCCAAAGCTGAGGGAGGGAAAAGGACTGACGGGGAAAACCTGACAAAAGTACTCCTTAACAGAGGCTACAAGTATGTGGACAGTAAGGATAAGATGATGAACCTGAGCTCGGGTAAGGCCTGGGGTCTTTTTGCCAGCAGTCACATGAATGCGGATATTGACCGTGCCGAACTTGCCCCAACAGAGCCCTCCCTTTCAGAGATGACCGGAAAGGCATTACAACTTCTCTCAAAGGATAAAGATGGGTTCTTCCTCATGGTGGAAGGCAGTCAGGTAGACTGGGCAAACCACGCCAATGATCCTATATATGCCGTAACCGATTTCCTGGCTTTTGACAGGGCTGTTAAGGCCGCAGTAGACTTCGCTAAAAAAGATGGACATACAATTGTACTGGTCTTCCCCGATCACAACACAGGCAGCTTGTCTATTGGCAGCGACTCGGACACTGATTACACACATACATCCGTAGAAGATCTTATTGCGCCTCTCAAAGGCATGAAACTCAGTTCAACCGGGCTTGCCACAAAAATAGGCACAGACACTTCTTCCGCAAATATCAAAGCGCAGATTAAAACCTGGTGGGGTATTGATGCAACTGATAAAGACATAAATGATATTACTCTGCTCATGAAGCCTGTGAATGAAGGCGGAAAAGCTCTCTCTCTCAGCTACGCTATCAGTGAAGCTATCAGCCGTAATCACACAGTTATCGGTTGGACTACTCACGGGCATGACGGTTCGGATGTCCCTCTTTATGCTTATGGTCCTGAGCGCCTCACAGGCCATGTAGATAATACCGAAATCGCGAAATACATAGCTAAAGAACTGGGACTTGACCTGAATAAAGCCAACTCGCGCCTGTTTGTTGAAGTGGGCTCTGCTTTCTCCAAAGACAACGGGGATGGGAAACTGGATAAAAATGAGTATCAATTAAACATGACAGATCCCTCTAACCTGGTTCTGAGAATTGGAGACTGTCAACTGCCAATTGATAAAAATATTTTAATTAAGAAAGGAGCAACTCGTGAACTTGAAGGAATAGTAACTTACGCTCCGGAAACTGGCAAAATCTATATTCCTGCTGAAGTTGTTTCACTGATAAAAGGGACAAAGATCAATTGAGTCAAAACAGAAAAAGCATTGATTAACCAGTTTAAAAGGGATTTATTTTTTCCTTCCCTTTTCTTTTTTACTCTCTATATTTAATCCGGAATGGTTCCAGGCTATCTATTTTGAACTTATAACGACAATACTTTCACTTCGCATACATGCAACTTAAATATGATAAGCTTAAAAGATCACAGCGCCATGGATAGTAAAACAAATATGTACATTATTGTTTAGTCTATTGTAGGTAATACCGGCGTACCTGTAAGGCAAGGCATACTTATAATATTTGAAATGATGCATACTAGTAAGTTCTCATAAGTTCTTCCGGGTTTTTTACACTCTGGCGTGATCATTTTTCATTTCAGGAGGATATTGAACGAGCACTGATTATGAATTCTTGAAGGCAAGTAAAAGAGGGGTCGGATTAGAGGACTCTCTGCCGGCAAGAATGCGTTCTGCTCTGCACCAGTTTTTCGGATATACTTCATTTCGCCCGCTTCAGGAGGAGATCGTCAGGGATGTGCTGGAGAAGAAGGATGTCTTTGTGCTCATGCCCACGGGCGGAGGGAAGTCGCTTTGCTACCAGCTGCCTGCTCTGTTGATGGGAGGAGTTACGGTTGTAGTTTCTCCGTTGATTTCCCTGATGAAAGACCAGGTTGACAGCCTTGAAGCAAATGGGATAGCAGCAGCCTGTATGAACAGCACCCAGAGTGCAAGAGAGAACCGGGACGTGAAAACGGCTTTTCTTGAAAATAGATTGAAGATTCTTTACATCGCCCCGGAAAGGCTAATGATGCCCGGAACTTTTGCTTTTTTAAAAAAAGGAAAGGTCAACCTCTTTGCAGTTGACGAAGCTCATTGCATTTCCGAGTGGGGGCACGACTTTAGGCCCGAGTACCGGAAATTGAAACTGTTGAGAGACCCGCAGAACGGTTTTCCGGGGATACCCATCATAGCGCTTACGGCTACTGCTACGGAGAGAGTTCGGGAAGATATACTTTCGCAGCTTGGTCTTGTAATCCCTCCTGAAAAAGGTCCCTACATGGCCAGTTTCAACCGGAAAAACCTGTATTACGAGGTCAGACCAAAAAAAGAGACTTTTTCCGAGATTAATGATTATTTGTTCCGGCACAGAGGAGAAGCCGGAATTATCTACTGCCAGAGCAGGAACAATGTAGAAGTCCTTACAAAAAAACTGAACCTTGCAGGTTTTAAAGCTCTTCCATATCATGCAGGCCTTTCCGATACCGAAAGAAGCAGAAACCAGGATCTCTTCATAAAAGACGATGTGGATATCATAGTTGCAACAATCGCTTTCGGGATGGGAATAGACAAGTCCAACGTGCGTTTTGTAATTCATTATGACCTTCCGCGGAACCTGGAGAGTTATTACCAGGAAACCGGAAGAGGCGGGAGAGACAGTGGGCCTTGCGAATGCATCCTTTTCTTCAGCAGGGGAGATCGCTTCAAGTATGACTACTTCATTTCGCAGAAAACGAATGAAAAAGAAAAAGACCTCTCGCTTGTGCAGTTAAGGCAGATGGTGGCTTACTGTGAGGGAAATAAATGCAGGCGCCAGGCAATCATGGAGTACTTCGGGGAAAAACTCCCGGATTTCTGTGGAAACTGCGACTCCTGCCTCCGGCCCAAGGGCACCTTCGACGGGACCGAAGCTGCAATAAAATTGATGAACTGTATTCAGGAACTGAATCAGCGTTTTGGTACTAACTATGTTATTGATGTTCTTACAGGCTCAAAAAATAAAAAGATCAAGCAAAATCGTCATGAGAAATTGAAAAGTCACAGCAGCGGCCGAGAATTTACAAAAGAACAATGGAGGTCTCTGGTTTCCGAGATGACAGGTTGCGGCCTGCTTGACGTTAGTGGAGCCCAGTACCCGATTTTGAAATTGAACTCCATGAGCCGGAAAATACTCAAAGGCCAGGAAAGAGTGGAGCTTATTTGCCCCGAAGGCTTTGTGCCGGAGACACCGGAAAGTCTGGAAACACTGGAAATGCCCGAATGCCGGAGACAGATGACAGCCCTATACCTGCAAAAACTGTCGGCAAAAAAGACGATAAAAACAAAATCGATATGGAATTTCCGACAGAAGAAATTGCAGCAATTGCCGAAGAGAAATTTCCGACCGAGGGATTCCCGGCTGCGGCTGATATCTCAAAACAGTCTAAGATCAGGACAGCTGTAAAATCCGGAAAAGGACCTGATCTTATCCTTTTTGAGCGCTTGAAAGCCCTGAGAAAGGATTTAGCCTTAAAGAAAAACCTGCCTCCTTATATCATTTTTTCTGATACTACCCTTAAGGAAATGGCCACGAAATTCCCGCAAAGCCCTGAGGAGTTCCATTCCATTACCGGGGTTGGAGATCATAAATTGCGAAAATATGGGGATGCTTTCCTTACTGAAATCGATAACTATTGCAGAGACTATGGCCTGTTAGCTGCCGACGAGAAAAAAGAAAAAAAAGAGGAAAAAGAGGAAAAAGAGGAAAAAAAAGAAGGTGCGTTTTCAGCCGGCAAAGAGCCTGAATATATTGAGGCAGTCCCTAAAAATTTAACTGAGAATCACAAGAATTCCGATCTGGCAGCTGAAATTGACACATCTGAAATTAAGGTATCTGTCCCTGAATCTGATAAAATAAAATTCTCAGAAGTTCACAAACTGCCTCCAAAAAGGACAAGATTTCTGGATATGAGCATTCAGGACTGGTCAGAGAAAGATTCCACAACTGAAAGCTCTAACAAAAAAGGTTCAATCGGAAGTTACCCTGAATCAAAAGTTATTGAGCTGGAATCTCGTAACTATGAGCCATTTGAAGCAAACAATCATCATGTAGATTTTAACCATGAGATGGACTCTAATCCTAAAGTGGATTCCGATCTTGAGATAGATTCTCTGCAAAGAACCCTTTCCCTGTTTACCCAGGGCCTTGAGATTGATCAAATAGCTGAAATTCAAAGCCTGAGTATGGGAACTGTGTTCAAGCAGTTCGAAAAGTTGATCCTTACCGGAAAAATAAAGGATATTGAAGGACTCTTACCTCCTCAAAGAGAACATCAGATAAAAGATGCACTTGAAAAACTCGAAAATGAACTGGATTCTCTGATTCGGGAAAAAATGGGTGAAAGATGCCAGGAAGAAGAACTTAAACTTGTCAGAGCTCTTTTCCTATCCAGACTAGGTTTTTCCCAGTCCTGAGATCCTAAAACAAGATTCAATGAACCATCTTTTTTAATTTATTTCTTTTTTAGTTATCCTTTGCTAAAAGGTTTAGAATACATCCTAAAGTGTTAAAACTTCAATGGAGAACACTAAAAACCTTCTTCAACGCCCGAATGATCGTTTTGTGAGCAGATATCGGGCGGTATTTAAGGCTTTTGGATAAAATATCAAATTCATAAAAAGTTATTTTTCTTAAGCGATGAAAAATACGCCTTAATCTTCCTTCTTTTCTTATAACTCTATGAAAACTCTAGTACTCTAACAGGCTTTTACTTATTTAAAAAATTAAACATTATGTCAATCTGTAGCAATTTAAATTATTACTCTTATTTTTATAACTCAATTTATTAAAATTCCTGCAATCAAATTTTTTACTTACTCTCCCCCCAGCTTATTAACTAACCATAGATCTCAAAGCTTCTATCAAATCTACGAGGCTACACAAGAAAATATAGGTTTACTTTGCTAGATAAGAATATCAACCAGAGTACCATAAATCCTTTGCACAATCTTTAATTAAGACATTTCTATACTTAATCAAATGCCTGATCTTGCTTGGTTACCGTCATCTGTAATGCAAACAGTTGGAGCGCTCTATACAATATTTGTTGCGGTATTTATTATACAAATTCAATATTTATATAACGAGAAAAACGAGAGAGAGAACACTGAGACTGAAGGCATAATTGATCAAAAAATAGCTTTCTATGAAAGAATGTTCATAGGTCTTGCTTATTTTGTCGTTATCGTGGAAGCTTTTTGTGGCATATTTATTTATTACATCTCAGAACCTGAACCTGGTCTTAAATCTCTTTCTTTATTCGTGGTGTATTTTCTTTTTGTGGGTTTCGTTATTTATATTGTTGTTTTCTCTAGTAGTTTGATCTCCGAGTTGACTGGTTCTGCAAAGTTTAAACTTGAACATTACACTGATAATCCACTTTCGGATATAAAACCACAAAATTTTATACCTAAAAATTTTTATATCTTCTTAATCTTTATGACTGTCGCTTTTCATTATTTCTTATTAACTATTAATCTAATAGAGACATATGCTATTATTTTTAGCATTATTTTTTTTATAGTTGTGTATTACGCTTTGTTTAAAATGAAATGATTATCCCTTACATTGTTGACAATATGTGGTAACTTGGGAGCTTGTTTATTCTCCGTCCGAAGGCAGAATTATATTTCAGGTTTTGTGGTGGTGCGAACGGGAGGGACAAAGGATTTGGTAGCTGCAATAGCGAGCCTATTTGTCTGCTTCACTTGCAGTCTGGCTTGCATATGACGGTCTGGAGCCTATCTTAAGAATGGACGAACTGAAAACTCAATCATGAAATATACGGTCGTGTCCCTGAATTATAGAACATTTCCGAAAAAGCGAGTACATCCCACGCATTTAATGAATATATTGAGAGACTCTTGCGCTTTCGGTTTTCAATGATTCAACCCCACGACCAAATATACGAGTATTAATATTTTGATGATCTAAAACTTCGTGGTAGTTCTTGAATTCATTTTCTTTATTGTAAGAGGACTTTGTATTATCGTGAAGCTGTCGAAGCATCTGAGCAATAGAAGCAAGTCGTTCATCGAGCTTTTCTTCATGATTGATATGCCATCTGAGAGGCTTTCCACTTATATATTCGGTCACTAGAATACAGTTAAAATCTTTATCTACTATTATAGGCTTTCCGACGTTTATTATGGATGCTGCTTTTTTCAGGTTCCTATACTCGTTCATCATACCTTTGTAGGAATTATAGTCTCTTAGCCTTCATGTGGATTCTGAAAAAAACTTAGCCATTACGTTAAAATGTTCACCTTCAAACTGATACCTGCAGACTGTATGAAATGAATTGTGTTTGAAAACCTTAACCGAGCATCGCTTATTCTGGAGCCTATTCCTACAACTTTATGTATAAGCCAGTCATGGAAAGGATTCCCAGGGTTTAAAGTATTAACATATCGATATGCCATCCAGACTACCCCCGTTTGAAGAAGTACCTTCGTGGTAATAACTTTTTAAACAGTTGTATATTTAGTTCTCAAAATATTTTATAAAAAATCAAATTTCACTTTTTATCTCTTCATAGTGGTAAACTATACTATAACTTTTATATATATACTGTCGCTGTTTAATAGTAATAATTATTATATTTCTCTCGAATCATGCTAACTGACACACATTTGTTATTGCAATCTCTTCTCATTCATGGGGGGTGAGTTACCGAGCAAGATTCTCAATGTATGTTTTTTCATCCAAATTATGACATCTTGTGTTTTTTATAATAATGGGAAAAATATTCATTAAGAATAAACATTTGTTATAATTATCTATGATTGAATATATAATGTCTAGCTTAAATCAATATTTATTACTTAATTAAGTATCTCTATATAGTATATAGTCACACTATTTACAATAGTACTAAATAGTACAAAATATAATCTAATTCCCAACTTGAAGTTTGAACCTTTTTATGTCATTTCTAATGACGACACGAAATAAGCTACGAGCTTAAACCAGTCAGGGAGTAAAGGAGGAGATGGTACATGACAAGTCTTATAGAGGCCATACTTTGCGAGGCTAATCTTAGAGAGGCAAACCTTGATAAAGCAAACCTCAAGAGGGCTAACCTCGCTAGAGCTGACCTTATGGGAGCTAATCTTCGAGAGGCTAACTTTGAGGAAGCTAATCTTAAGGAAGCACACCTTGAAATGGCTTATCTAGAAAAGGCTAATCTCAAAAAAGCTGACCTTAGGGGAGCTTATCTTCCAAGGGCTCATGCAAGAGAAGCTAAATTTATAAATGCTCATCTTGAAGGAGCTAAATTAGTAAAAGCTCATTTAGAAGGAGCAAATTTTACAGGTTCTTATCTTTTTATGGCAAATCTGGAGGGAGCTAACCTTGCAGGGACAAACTTCTCAATGGCTGACCTTGAAGAAACTAATCTCAGAGGAACTCAGCAATTAACGATTGACCAATTGTCCAAAGTAAAAACACTTTATAATGCAAAATTAGACAAAGAGCTTTTATTGTCATTAAAAACAAAATATCCTGCCCTTTTTGACGTACCTGATAAAGACGATTTTTGATTTAAATTTATTAATTAAGTTTTATAAGTTCTAATTATAATGGAAGTGATCGTATGGAGGTCAAGAACCCTGTAACTGCATCAGTAAGAACAACAGTCAGAACCGGTTTTGAACTTTTAACCATCGCATTTGCTATTTTATTACCGTTAGCGTTAACAGCTTTTGCACTGATGGATGCTTACCTACCAAAGTGTGAGATATTTATTTGTGGACTTGTAGGTACTTTGATCTGGTGGCGCATCAGCTGGTTTGTATTTTGGTATGTAATTTGAAGAATATGACTAAGGAGGAAAAAAATGACTGAAGCTACTCTAATATCAGAAGAAATTAGTAAGCTTAGGGCAAATATTGAAAAAATTGAATATATAATAAATAATGCAAACACTATAAAAGATAATAAAAGGAATCTCTTAAAGGAAGCAAAAGAAGATAAACTTTTTTCAAAGGAAGAATTAAAAAAGTTCTCTACTGATATAGAAAAATTTGACAATATTGCAATAGACAAATCTTTGATAAAAAAGGCTAAAGCTAAATTAATAATATTAGAGCTCGAATCGACAATAAGTGAGTATACTAAATTAAATAAAGAGTATACACAAACTTATACCGAAATAGAGAGCAAAGTCAGCAAGTAAACGGCAAATAAAACTGCTAATAATAAATTTCTAACAATTTCTCACTTCAATCTAATAAGTTCTAGTTTCGTGAAAACTTAATTTTGGATCATCAATTTAAATCAAAACAATATCAGCTGACGGAAGTTGCCAAAATAATATGTTCTATATTTAGGTTTTCACGATACTAGTTAATCTTTGCTTACATAAGCTAATAATCTATATCTTTTAGCATCTCAGCTATTGCTTTCATTAAAGGCTCAAAGAATTCGTCTGTGCATTTAGTTTCATTGATACTCTGTACTACAGTTACTAAAACTGATGCTAGATCCTCTGGTTCCCTCATCTCACCCCCTGTATATAAAACAGGCATTATTTTTCTGCATCAACTGGTTATTTCCTTAAACCCCATTGAAGAAATCTTAGTTGCTTCTGCTTTTTCCTACAAAAGTATATTGTTTTGCTCCATTATAATGCCTTCTACTAACTATTTTTTGATAGTTCCTCGGATAGTGTTTTTATATAAACTTATGTGCTATTTGTTATCAGTTCGTAAAATCAGATTAAAAAAGTAGCTCTTTACTATATAGAATATGTACTCAACATAGTTCAATCTTTATATTTTTCAATACTATGATAAAAATGGAAACAATTATCTATTTGATTTACTTCTTACCCATAACAACAACGATCTAAACGAAAGAAGTCAAAAAATAAAATAATGGCATAGTTTGTACTAGGGCGTGAGAAAATAACACTTGAAGATGATATTGAACTATTCATATTAAAAAATGGAATCGTAACTTATGGAGACATTCTTAGTCGCACAAAGGTATCAGATGAATACATCACTCAAGCAATGAAGAACCTTGTAAGCGATGGAAAAATTATTAGATGCAAGGGAGAGGCATTTACAGCTTTCGCATAAGTTGTGAATGTCAGGCTCCGAGACTGAAAATGATATTCTCAGGAAGGCATACGAGTACTGGAGCCAAAAAACCCTGGTGAGGTTCCTGGTTAACATTAAGTATGGCTTATAAACTTCACTCCGGTTGTAAAGACAATGATAAAGCCCATTATCAAACATAAAAACAGGATTACAATATCCAGATCATTACAAGATTTTGTCATGGTTACACATTTTATTAGATTTGCAGGAAGCCTGACCCATAGCTCCCTGCATCTATGACTTTATTTATGGTCTACTCGCATCTTCCTATTATTTTTCTTTCCTAAATAGGGTACGGAAAGAATGATTCTTAATGATATTTAGGTACTCTTTTTTCATATGCAAAAAAGACAGGTGGAGATTCTAGAAAGTCAAAGGAGAATAGGAACTCAGTGTGAAGTAACACTGAATTCCCTTGTAAGCATACTCCGGTGTTTGCATGCTAATTTTTATTTGATACTAGGGTATTTAATGCTTTTGAATTGTATAAAATTCGGAATATATAGAGGCTCTATACATCTAATGAGGTAATTGTTCTTGAAAAGCGTTTTATTGGGATGTAGAAAATTCATATTACGAGAAATTAAAATAAGTTTCACTGGAAACGTAATTACGTACTTATATTATATTTTTAATGTAATTAAATAGCAGTAACACTTTTTTATATACTATGGAGTTGAAATAAAGGGGTAAACTGAGTTTTATTGATTTTTGTGTAAATTATTTATTTTTACTTCTATATATATATTTTAAAAGTTTTCAATTATAGATTTTCTTTAAGTAAATAAGTAAAAAAACATAAAAACATTCCAAAAAGATGGGTTTTGCAGGGGATTGACCTACTTTTCCCCGTGAGTCCAGAAACCCCTGCAGATAGTTGTGGCTTTAACCATCGGCAAAAAGTTGATAAATTCATAATATTTGTAATTTGCACAAAGGAATCTGTTGTCCTATATAGAAAATAATGGCATTAATAGTCAGTTAATGAAAAAAGTTCCTGCATAAGTCTGCATAGTTATAATTTCAGACTAGATTCTTTTATTTTCCATATAAAAATAAAAATATATGAGTCTCAATATATAAACGGTTTAACAAATAGACATCTTTAAATATGAGCCGCTTTTGAGATATGAGTGATAAAAAATTAAAATGAGCATTGCTTCCCACGTTTTGGGAGTCCTTTGCTACCTCTGATTTGGCTCCCAATTGGTGATTCAACTCGACGATTAAGAGGAAAACCCCTTTAACTCTTAACCGTTATTTTTTCTTTTTTATCCAATAATGTATTAAATATACGACTTAAAAAAGTACTGATTAACAAAAATTTTAATAATTAATTAAACACGATTTTAAAAATGGAAATTTATTTATAAATAGACTTAAATTGTCATTTTGTATCGCATTATTAAAATTTTTGTAAGAATTACGTTCCTTATAAGTATTTATTATTTTGAATTAAGTTCATGGATTCTATATAATTAAATTCCATTTTAGTTTTAATTATAATTAACAAAAATGAATAGTCTTATATATCTATTATATATCTATTTATTTCTGATTCTCTCAACCAATATTAAATGAAAATTGTTGTTTTTTGACTTCTTAATATATCTCTGAATTTAATTGAAAATTTATCCTTTCGAAGCAAAGAGCATACAAAATAGGATTTCTAGAATTAAAAGGTCTTGCAGGGGATTGACCCCTTTTCCCCGAAAGTCCAGAAACCCCTGCAATTTATAGGATTTGTCATGACACTTTTGTGTTGACTTTTTAATGTACAACGTTACAATATTTTTACTTTGCACAAAGGAAAAAGTTAGTACTATAGGGAGAAATTATCAGAGACAAAACTAAGAGATTCAAATACCTTTAGAAGTTTGTGGGATTGAGTTAAAAGGAGAAAATAAGTGGATTACGGCTTGATAGTATCAGAAAGATACTCTGGTGACGTAGACTTGACAGAACCCTCAAAAGCAAAACTTTTAACCCAATTCCTTTTTTGCAAAAATTCCAAAAGACTGAAACTTTTTTTAGTGACAAAATTAAGTTACCGTAGGAAGAATAATGAAATTATAATTCGAGACTAGAATTTGAAGCATCTAGAGCTAAAAAGCACTAATGGAGATACTAATGGAGATTTTTGTAAAGATGGCTCTTCGCTATTTAATATGGGTACGTTTTATAATATAATTATAATATAAATAGGTGACACAATATTTGACGTAAATAATAATAGGATTTTTCTTTAATTCAGTAACTTTCATAATACAGTTTTCTCCTAGGCATATAGATATTATACCTTTTTACCATATATACCGGGCGATCACTGTCAAAAATAGAGAAACTCACTCGATAATTATCGATAGTAATATTTTCATTTAGAGTCAGAAGTGGTCAAGAACTTTTCAGACAGGTCTAAAACCCGGGCTTAAATGGCGAAAATGTATCTGCTTTATCATATAACCTGTGCATAAATTAAAAAAGCAAATTCTACAGAAAGGCGAAATCTTCTTAATTATAAAATCAGGAGTGAATTTATGACTCTTCAGGACGAAATAAATAAAATTGCCTTAGCTAATGGAGTTTATTATTTTGGGGTATCAGACTTATCAAACGAAAGAGAATTCATTGTCGAACAGGGTGGAGATGAATTAGCTTCATATCCATATGCAATTTCACTTGGTATAAAACTAATTCATCCAATTGTAAACAAACTGCCATTTAGAAATGAAAGATCAGTGGCATTGAATTACCGACACCATGCTTATGATGTAATAAACCAGAGACTTGACCTGATTGCTTCAATTCTGAGCAGTTACATACAGGAATGCGGGCATAGAGTATTACCTATTCCTTCATCCGAAAGGATAGATGATGAAAGAATATGTGCCCAATTTTCTCATAAATTAGGAGCTCATCTTGCCGGACTGGGTTGGATCGGAAAGAGCTGCCTCTTAATTACACCGGAAAACGGACCGCGGGTTAGATGGACAACAGTATTGACAGATGCACCTCTCATCCCGACAGGGAACAAAATGGACGAAAGGTGTGGCACATGCAACGAATGTGTAAAAATTTGTCCGGTGCAAGCTTTTACCGGGAGAAATTTTAATGAAACCGAAAAAAGAGAATTAAGATATGATGCAAAGAAATGTCATGACTATTTTAACGAAATGAAAAACAAAGGGCAAATATCTGTGTGCGGGTTATGTTTATATGTTTGTCCATATGGTAGAAAATAAAAGTGGCTTAACCTAAAATGATTACTGAAAGTGCATGTGGCGGCTCTCATGAGCGCATGAACCACATCCTCCGACCTGGAAACTATCAAAAAATATTAAAACCTGCTTGTGTCTTACTTATATTAAATAGACAAATATACAACATACAGAACCTGAACAGACACTTGTACAGAATACTAAGGAGCTGTATCTTAATAACCTA
>JAUPKV010000441.1 GCA_030837265.1 Methanobacteriota archaeon | reverse complement strand
TTCGAAAAATCCCAATGTTTGGCTGGTTGTTTATAGAGGGTTATAAGCAATTTGTTACTAAAGATTTATCGATATTTTATAATATCCAATTTCTCTGGAAATTTATGGTTGAGTGGATACTATGGAGGAATTATAATGCAAAAAATTATGTTTAAAACATTAGGTATTCTGACATTAGTTCTCTTTGTCATGTCAATGACAGGAGCAGCAGCAACATCTACACCATGTAAAGCATATGCTGACAAGTTCAGTTTCAGCCCATCTAAGTATTCTGGTAATGTGTTATCCAATGACAAAGGAAGTGGTCTTAAAGTTGTAAGTACATCGAAAACCACGAACAGTGGCAAAGTAACTATGAAGAGTAACGGTGTTTTCATCTACAAGCCAGCTTCCAGTTCCAAGACTACCATAACAGACAGTTTTACATACACAATAGCAGATAAATATGGAAAAAAGAGCTTTGCGAAGGTCACAATAAATTACAAAAAAACTCAGGTAAGTACTGGTACTGTTATAGAAGTAACCCAGCTTTCGCAAATTAACACATACCTTAAGAAAGGGCCGGTTTTTTTCAGTTCCGGAGCTACATGGTGCCCTTATTGCCAGAAATTGAAGCCTATTCTCAAAGAACTAGCGACAGAATATAACGGAAAAGCAACGATAGTGTCAATAGACATTGACAAAAGTTCAAAACTTGCTGACTATTTCGGAGTAGACGGCGTTCCTGACTCCTCTGTGATTGTGGGTACTAAAAACGGAAAATACGTTTATATGCAACAGAACGGAAAGACTACAACAGACAGATCCAAAGCAAGAATTCTCGGACTAGAAGATAAAAAAGTATATGAGAAGGTTTTAAATCTTGCCCTTAAATAAGAGATGAGTCTGAATAAAAGGGAACCATCCTGTCTCGCCTTGGGTACGACGCCTTTGGTTTAACTGGATGAACTATAGAATACTTGATACTAAGAATATTCATAAACAGAAAAATTCCATCGGTGTATGCACCAGGTTAATGTTGTTTATTATAAAAACCCTATATTTATTCTAAAACGTTAGGAGGACTTACTCACTCTGAGCACAAAGTAACGCAGATTAAAGCTGTCTGTAATAAAAATCAAGACTTAGACGACCTGGAGTCTACAATGTTGTTTTCTCCGCTCATTTGTAAGTCCACCTAGGAATTTATCTGGTTTTTAAGTTTTATAGAAAAACTTAATTTGATGTAATTATTTCCATGATTTTTTGAAAGGTATCAAATAGAAAACTCGTTAGTGGTGGACCAGTTTCATAAAAAGTATACAAAAACTTGACTTAGAATTTACAGCTAATTTGGAGCTCTGCTCAACACTTAAGTTTTATTCCTTTACTTGATGCTGAACTTCCTATCTAAGTTTTTCCCGACCTCCTTTTTCGGACTGAATATTTTGAGAAATGGTTAAGGAAAAAGATTTTATAAAAGAAAATTGTATTATATATACTTTCTAATCTTTTTCATTAAATAGGGGGTTATTTCTCAAAAGTTACTGATCATACTTTCCACTTTTAACCTTAGCTTAATAACTCAGGTTAATTGGTGGAAGGATATAGATGTGAACATATTGACCAGTGCCTATTTTTTGAGAAAGTAATAAGTACAAAAACCGTAGGACAGACCTTTAAGTTTGGACTGTTTGTTGAAGAAGATTTATAAAACTTGCTCAATCTATGAAAATATATCTCCCTTTTAAATCGGGGGGTTTAAGTGGAAGAATATGTTTTCATTGCCAATCAGAATTGGATTTGAGATATAGTAGCTTTGTAGAAGAGCTGAGCTTCTAAAATATCGTAGCTTTGTAAAATCACTAGCTTTGCATATCCAATTTCTTTGGAAAATTTATGATTGAGTGGATACTATGGAGGAACAATAATGCAGAAAAAAAATATGTTTAAGACATTAAGTGTTTTCACACTAGCCCTCTTTGTCATGTCAATGACAGGAGCAGCAGCAACAACAGCTACTGGAGGCAAAGTTGTAGAAGTAACCAACCTTGATCAGATAAACACGGCCCTTAAAAAAGGACCGGTTTTTTTGAGCCTTGTAACTAAAACTTGTCCCCATTGCAAAGCTTTGGCACCAACTCTTAAACAACTGGCAAAAGAATATTCAGGAAAAGCAACGTTCTTGTCTGTAGATATAAAAAAGAGCCCTAAACTTAAAGCCTATTTCGGAGTACGTGGTGTTCCTGATTGCTGTGTAATTGTCGGCACTAAAAACGGAAAATACGTTTATATGCAACAGAATGGGAAAACAACCACTGTCAGATCTAAAGCTAGAATTTTTGATGATCGGAGTAAAAGTGTCTATGAAAAAGTTCTGAATTATGCTATCAGAAAATAAAAGGGTATATTATTGTCATGCACGTTTAGCTGATTGATATTTTTGTCTTTAAGATTCTTCTTTATGGACTATATCTCTCGGACCTTATCATTTCAGAAACTGCCAACTAATTTTTAGTTTAATAAAACTTCCAGAAACTTGCTGAGCAGTG
>JAUPKV010000440.1 GCA_030837265.1 Methanobacteriota archaeon | reverse complement strand
AAGAAAAATCATATAAAAAGGCCAGAAAAATTTCTGGAAAATCGTTAACTAATGTTATGGTGAGAAATAATGAAGAACTTTCACGTAGTACTTGAAGCAGCTTGGTTGGTTAGAGATGTAAAGACCGCTGATGACGCAATAGGAGTAGCAATTTCCGAAGCTGGTAAGCGCCTTAACCCTAAACTGGATTTTGTTGAGGTAGATGTGGGAACAACTTCCTGTCCGGTATGTGGAGAGCCTTTCAGTAGCGTATTCATTGCAGCAAATACCGCCCTTGTAGGACTTATTTTTGAGATGAAGGTTTTTGATGCCGAATCTGCAGAACATGCAGAAAGGATCGCAAAGTCCGTGATCGGAAAATCTCTCAGGGACATTCCGCTGACAGTGCTGGAAATTACTGAATTCGAAAGGTCGGGAGAGAAGAGCGAACAACAAAAGAACAAAACAAGCAAAACAAGCAAAACAGGCAAAACAGGCAAATAATCAGCTTTTTTCCAGAATTCGGTTAAACGGACTTTTTTAGAAAAATATATAAAAATCTTCTTTCTGAGATCCCTCAGAAATTTTTTATTTCAAAGATCCAGAAACAGAGGAAATTAAATGAACAAAATTATTTCTGTTGTTGGGCACACTGCCCTTGATTACATAGTAGACGTTGAAAAAATAGCAGGAAAAAACGAATCTTCCCCTGTCATCGATTATGAAGAATATCCGGGAGGAGGAGCTGCAAACATTGCGTTAGCCATCGCAAGGCTTGGGGGAAAAAGCCAGCTTATTTCACCTGTAGGCACGGATTTTGGAAATTCCGGATACGAGATGATTCTTACAGACGCAGGCGTTGACCTTTCCCGCCTTTACCGGCTTGAAGACCAGAAAATTTCCAAAGCATTCATTTTCACAGATAAAGATAAAAACCAGACGACGTACTTTTACTGGGGTGCCTCCTCAAAATTCAAAGAACTGGAACCCGAACGTGTAGAGTTCGTACACCTGGCAACTGCGGATTCTGTCTACAATGCAAAAATTGCTCAAATTGCCGATTTTGTATCTTTTGACCCCGGTCAGGATCTTATCACATATTCAAAAGAGAAACTTGATCTCATACTTGCTCATACCGATATTCTTTTTGCTAACAGACATGAAATCAAACGTGTTCTGGAAATAATCGGAAAGAATTTCTCCGAACTTAAAGACATGATTGGTATTATCGTGGTCACATACGATGCTGAAGGTAGCAGGATATATACGGATACGGAAGAATTCACAATTCCTGTGGTTTCTGTTAAAGCCGTGGATCCTACCGGAGCAGGAGATGCATACCGAGCAGGTTTCCTGTTAGCCTTTACAAGAAAATACTCAATTCCAACATGTGGGAAAATAGGGTCAACTGTTGCTTCTTTTGCCGTTCAGGGGCGCGGTTGCCAGACAGACCTTCCAACCTGGGAAGAAATGAAAGTCCGTTACGAAGACAACTTTGGAAAGCTAGAGTAAGGATACCGATGTTGCAGTTAATGCAGCTTAGCGCGGAAAAATCAAAAAGTATATAAATATTACATGATGAACACGAGTTACAATCCAGAAGTACGGGATGAAATAGTAAGACGTAGGGGATGCAAATGATACTCGCAGCACTAGTTTCCGGCGGCAAGGACTCGATTTTTGCCATACATAAGGCTTTGGAAGAAGGACATGAGGTCACCCACCTCATAAATATTATTCCTGCAAGACGTGATTCTTACATGTATCATTCCATCAACCTTCATATGGTAGAACTAATCTCAGCCGCAAGTGAAATCCCCTTGATCCAGCAGCAGTCCAGCGGAATTAAAGAACTTGAGCTGGATGATCTGGCCCTGGCGTTGAAAAAAGTGAATGTAGATGGAATATCCGTAGGTGCTATTGAATCCCAGTATCAGGCAGGTAGAGTGCAGAAGATCTGCGATTCACTCGGGCTTAAAGTATACAATCCCCTCTGGCACAGAAACCCCGAAGAATTACTCTACGAAATGTCAAAAGTGATGGATATCCGGATTGTACATGTAGCCGCTGATGGTCTTGACAAATCCTGGCTAGGCCGTCCAATTAATGTGAACTCAATAGAACACCTTAAGGCACTGCATCGCAGGTACATGGTTCATATGGCTGGCGAAGGCGGTGAATACGAAACTGTCGTCCTTGACGCTCCGTTCTACAAAAAACGTATTGAGATAGTAAAAAGTGAAGTTGAATGGGAAGGAGATATCGGTTCATTAAAGATTCTGGAAGCAAAACTCGTAGACAAAATCTGAGCACAGAGAAAAATAATTGAGTTTTAAGCTGTTATGGACTATCAATTAAATCCAGAATTCTCAGGGCAAGATATGCACCATTTGCTCCGTTATCGATCCCTACGCTTCCGACAGGTACACCTGGAGGCATCTGTGCTATCGAAAGCAGGGCATCAAGCCCTCCAAGCTTTGCACTAACCGGGACCCCTATTACAGGCTTTTTTGTCCTGGAGGCGATGACTCCTGGAAGAGCAGCCGAAAGACCTGCGATTGCGATAAAAACTTTTGCGTCAGTGCCGGATACATACCTGTCAAGCTCATCCGGGTTCCTGTGGGCAGAAATAACCATTACTTCGTAAGTGTATCTGCTTTTCTCAAGCACAGTTAACGCGCGGTTTGCTATCGACCTGTCAGATTCGGAACCCATAATTATGGAAATATCGACCATTTTTCTTCTCCGTGATGGTCAAGGCAGGCTCCCCCGACCACTTAATTCGTTCTGGCGTTCAATACTCATTCTAATAAGAATCTCAAAGATTTCTTTTACTAGGCCTACATCAAGGTTATGCTCAATTGCAGCATTTAAAGCCCTACTGATTACTATCTCATTTTGTTTGCGGTCATTTATTGAAGTTCCATTTATTTTTTTTGATTCAAGCACCTTCTCAGCCAGATTGACTCTTTTTCCAATAAGGGCAAGGATTTTCATATCAATCTCTTCAATTTCTTTACGGACAGCTTCAAGTTCGCTCAAGCTAAACCCTCCCTGTATAATGATATTGCATCTTTGTTACTTACACAGGTCTCGATGACCCTGCCTTCCATCCCACAGCTTTCCCAGGCAGATTTCAGCTCTTTAATCTGATCCTCCTGAACAAGAGCTGCATATGAAGGGCCGGTTCCTGAGAGGCTGACTCCTTTTATTCCACACTCAAGAGCCCGAAGCATATGCTCCGTTCCAAATCCAAGAGCTCCGCAGTAGAGAAAACCATTTAATGTCATTGCACGTTCATACTCACCTTCCAGGGCAAGACTGTATGCAAGTTCTATAAATGGTGCAATTAATCGTGAACGTTTCACATTCGTATCAGCACTGAAAGCCTTCCTCTCGGGAGCAAAAATAAGAACTTTTGATTCAATTTCTTCGCGTCTGATTAGCTCCATATTCAGATTATCCGTAATCACAACTCCTCCAAGGAAAGAGGCACATGCATCGTCAAAAGCTCCAGTTATCGTAACACCTACTTCTTTTGCAGCCGTTACTCCAATTTTCACGACTTCCAGAGGAGGGAGAGTCTTATCTATCGCATGGAGGGTTGCAAGTACTGATGCATTAGCTGCGGCACTGCTACTTTTGAGTCCTCCGGCAAGAGGGATTTCACTCCTTGTCCTGACCGTACCTCCTAACTCAAGCCCGTACTTTTTGAGGACAAGGTTGACGCAGCGCTCTATAAGTCTGGTATCTGCATCAGGTGTCCCCTCAATGGAACCTGAAATTCCGGTTTCGCCTTCTGTGAGCTTAACCTTTGAAAAGGTCTTCAAATCTATTCCGAATGCTGCACCCTTCCAGGTAGCTATGGCGTTAATTATGGTTCCAGCTCCCGAAGCGCAAGCTCTCCCTTCGAATATCATTAAGCCCTGAATGCGTTTCTCTTTAATAATTTTTGCTGCATCACTCCGAGAAACAAAATAAATATTTTTATAAGATTCCACGCATAAAAAGGAAAAGAATATAAAGGAAGATACCAAACATCGCACAGATATAAAGAATTTAATGTAAATACAAAAAAATTAAATAAGAGCTGGTGTCTCCTGTATAAAAAACTTTTTATTAACAAATCAAAAAATAAGGCGGATAAAAGTAATTTATTTATATTTAGGATTATTTTAAAGGAGGCACTTTCAATTTTTACTATAGAAAGGATGCAATACTTGTCATTTATATAAAGGAATATCAGAAAGAAAGAAGGAGTATTTCCTATTTCTCTGACTCCTGCAGTGTAACAAATAGAAATAGCTTATATGCATGAACCAAGTACATAAAAAGATCATCATCTCATGTCAATTCAGACATGTATATATATCAACCCAAATAGGAAAGCAGTCCGAGAAATCCCAGATGAAATGCTTTCCCAAAGGAGGGAAGCTATGAACATGATAAAACGATTTAAGGTAAGCTTTTCAAAAATATTTAACAAATTGTTTAAGAAAAAAGGAGCCTGCATAGGAATCTACGGTCCCCCCAACGCCGGTAAAACAACTCTTAGTAATCGGATTCTTAAAGACTGGGTAGGATCTGAAGAAACAATGGGTTCCGTTTCTCATATCGCCCATGAAACCAGACATGCGAAGAGAAGGAACGGAGTAAGTATCAACCAAGCTAATGGGCATACAATCAGTCTTGATATTGTAGATACGCCCGGGCTTGCTACGAAAATCGATTTCCATGATTTTATGGAACAGGGGCTAAGTGACGTTGAGTCTAAGAAGAGATCAAAAGAAGCGACAGAAGGCGTAATTGAAGCTGTCAAATGGCTAGATGATCTAGACGGCGTCATACTGGTTATGGACTCAACAGAAAATCCCTATACCCAGGTCAACGTAACGGTAATTGGAAATATGGAAGCCAGAAATCTCCCGCTTTTGATCGTAGCAAACAAGGTAGATCTTCCCAATGCTGACCCATCAGTTATTAAGGAAGCTTTTCCTCAGCATCCCATGGTGCCAGTTTCGGCACTTGAAGGAATAGGAATGGATTCGTTTTACGAAGCTTTGGCAAAGCAGTTCGGGTGAGTAATATGCAGGGAATACAACTTGATCTTGTGTCCGAAGCTAAAATATCTCAGATGGCTTCGATGGAGAAAGTCAGATATATAATTGATGAGGTAAGGAAAGGAAAAATTCTGGTGCTTGAAAAAGGCTTGAATCCTATGGAGGAAGCAAAGCTAATCGAAATGACAATGTCAGCAATCCAGCCAGATGTGTTTTCAGGCATAGAGATGCAAAGTTACCCGGGAAATGTAGACACTTCGCTGCTGGGAAAGTTATTCAAAAAACAAGGAAGTAAGAGACTCACAGTGATAGGGCCGGCAAACCAGCTGAAAACCCTCAAAAAAGATAGAAACCTGATCAGTGCACTTGTCTCTGCAAGTAAGTAAACGAAGTGGAAGCAATGTGTGCCCAGAAAACCCAGGACCTTGAAGCAAAAATATCCCCCCCTCAGTCCCTCAGCTCTTTTGAGATGGGCAGGAACGACGTCAACGTAATTTGCACATATGGGAAAATAGCCGTTTGGTTCGGGCGGAAAGTTCCTGATTACGTCATAGCACAAATACTTATAGGCATTTCAAGAATAGATCAGTCTACGGTTCATGAGTTTGAGATTATTTGTAATTTCGATGAAATAACGGAATATGAAAGTAAAGGGTATACACTGGTGTCCTATGGAAAAACAGCTGGCGGTTATCGTGTAAACTATAGTATACCATTTTCCAATAAAAAAGCCCTTTTTAATTTATCAAAGTTCATAGTTGAGGAACTACGAAAAGGAGATACACGGAAGGACTTTTACTGGAATGGGAGTGACTGTGATATTCAAAGACTCTATAAAGAATTCAAGAATAACATAGAGGATTGGGAATTGAAAACTATCAATTATAAGTCTGAACCTCAACCAAACAGATAGGGCAATAATTGAGATAAAAAAGACTTATAGTTAAGACGATAAAGACTTATATTTTAGATGAAAAGAAGACTCCGATTTGCTCTGAGACAATTATAGACAAGTTGATAAGCTTCTAATTGATTGATAATTATAAGGAAAAAAGCACTAGACTCAGTGTTTTTTGGAGACCTTTCATGAATACAGTTCAAGTAAAAAACTGCGAAGATTTACTGGTATCAATGAAACAGATCATTGATCACCTGGACGAGGTAACCGAGAAACTAGACACTGAAGCTGTAAAAAACATGCTTCAGAAAATAATTAATGGAAAAAGAATTTTTGTAATGGGGGCCGGAAGATCAGGGCTTGTTGCCAAAGCATTTGCAATGCGGCTTATGCACCTTGGATTTAGCGTTTATGTGGTTGGTGAGACCACAACCCCTGCAGTTAGGCCGGATGATGTTGTAGTCGCCATCTCAGGGTCTGGGGAAACCCGTTCCATAGCTGATCTCGGGAAAATAGTAAAGTATATCGGCTCGACCCTTATAACAGTTACATCTAAAAAAGAATCTACACTTGGCAGAATTTCTGATATCATTGTGGTTCTTCCTAGTAAGACAAAAATAGATCCTGATGCAGGCGGCTGTCTTGAGAAAAATATGAGAGGAGATTATAAAAATCTACCTCCTCTGGGTACTTCCTTTGAAATTACCTCGCTAATATTTCTTGACTCGTTAATCGCACAGCTAATTACGCTAACAGGTGCTTCTGAAGCCGAACTCAAATCAAGGCATACTAACATTGAATAATCCTGAGTACAGTCCAAAAAAACGATTCGTTAAAAATTAGAGATAAAGGGATACTGGAGGCTTAATTTGAAGGAGATAAAGTTTTCAGAAAATGTAGCCAAAATGGATACATCAGGAATCAGAAAAATTTTTGAAGCTGCCGGTCCGGGTGCTATCAACCTTGGACTAGGGCAACCAGACTTTGACACTCCTGAACATATAAAAGCTGCGGCAATAAAAGCAATAAACGAAGGTTTTACAGGTTATACGGTCGGTTCTGGAATTCCGGAACTCAGAGAGGCTTTAAGCTTAAAGTTTAAAGAAGAAAACGGGTTTTCAGTTTCTGCACAGGATATAATTGTCACCTCCGGAGCATCTGAAGCTTTAGCTATTGCCCTTGCAGCCCTGCTGAACCCGGGAGATGAAGTGCTAATATCAAATCCGGGATTTGTTTCCTATAATGCGCTTACCGAGATACAAAATGGCAGAGTGGTAAGTATACCTCTTGCAGAGGATCTTACGATGAAGCCTGAGACTGTCCTTGAAAAGCTGTCTCCGAAGACAAGAGCTATAATTCTTAATTCTCCTGCGAATCCCACAGGGGCAGTTGCAAGCAGGGCAGATATCAAAGCTCTTGCCGAAATTGCAGATGATCACAATATAACTATCATCTCGGACGAGGTATATGAGTATTTTATCTATGAAGGAGAGCACGTAAGCCCTGCAAGCTACTCGGATAACGTGATCACGGTAAATGCCACTTCAAAAAGCTATGCCATGACCGGCTGGAGGCTGGGATACGTGGCAGCTCGGGCGGATTATATCGGACAGATGCTTAAGGTACATCAGTATATCCAGGCATGCGCCAATTCAGTCGCTCAAAAAGCCGCATATGCCGCAGTGACAGGACCTAAAGACTCGGTCAAGGCCATGCGAGAAGAATTCAAGAAGCGCAGGGACGTGCTTGTAAAAGGATTGAATGAACTCGGAATGGAGTGCGCCCTTCCAAAAGGAGCCTTCTATGCTTTCCCGAAAGTCTCGGATTCAGCTGAAGTTGCCTCCAAACTTATCTCCAACGGTATAATCGTCGTGCCAGGGACTGCTTTCGGAAGCGAGGGTGACGGTTATATACGAATCTCTTATGCAGCTTCCATGAAGGATATTGAAAAAGCTTTGAACATTATTGAAAAAGTACTTTGAAACTCCCGAATCGCGATTCGGGAGCACGCTCCCTCAAGCTGACTAATTAAAGAGCCAGTTTCCCGCGTTTTCTGCGTTTTCTGCGGTTATAAATAAATGATCGAATTTTCCTGTACCCTTCGTTGTTTTACATGGTTTTGAATAGAGGCTTAGATGTAATATCTTTGTAAAATATGCAATAAAATCGGTTTTAGAGCTTTTAAATCAGCACATTAACTTTGCAACCCTCACTATCATTTTGTTTCGCTTACTTCAGATCTCACCTTCCTTTCTTGGAAAAAGCTGAAAATTTAGAAAAAACTATATTTACCTTCTGAATACTTTGAGAGAGCAAATTGGGCATGAATACCGAAAATATAAAAAATTAAGCATCCAAAATAACTCGGGACAGGGACAGGAAAAACAATGACACAGCCTCAGCTCGCAGGTAAGGTAATTCTTTTGCTATTAGTCGTTCTTTTACTGCTGAGCCCTGCTTCCGCTCTGGTCGTTTCATCTGAAAACAAATACACCGGTTGCTTCGGAGAAAATAGGCACATTGGGATTATGAGCCCTCTATTTTTCCTGGCAGCAGGTATTCTTGCAGGTTTTAACCCTTGCTTGCTTGCTGTAATGGCTTTCCTGACAACCATTATCCTTGCACAGCAGGGAAGAAGAAAGGAACTGCTCAGAATTACTTTAGGTTTTTCAACCGGGATCCTTACAATACACATTTTGGCAGGAACCATTATTCTCAGCGCGGTCAACTTCTTCCCAGAAATCAGGGGAGATTTTACCAAAGTTACTATCTTACTTACTGCTCTTCTAGGCTTCTGGCATATTTTCGATGCATACTGGCTTAAGAAACACGCCCGATCAACCTTTAAGACCCCGGATTCTTTGAAGAATTTTATGAGCGGGATGACAAAACAAAACCTTCTGCTAATGTCTTTTCTTTCAGGGGGCATGTATTTCCTGGTCAAAGCTCCTTGTGTCGGCGCTGTTTACCTCTCTATCCTGAGTATACTGGTAACAAAAACAGATATGATGACAGGAACAGCATACATGGGACTTTACATATTCGGCCTTCTGCTCCCTATAATGACCATAGGACTTTTGCTTTCCTCCGGCTTAAGCCCGAACGACGTCGCTGAGTTCAGGGAGAGATGGAGAGTCGAAATAAGATTGATAACGGGGATAATACTCTTTTTACTTGCTCTGTTAATGCAGCTCAGGATAATTCGATAAAAATCAGGTCATACCTGATCTTTATCATTCTCTCCTGCAGAAGAATGAAGGCGCTTCTCTTCAATCATTTCAAGCAGCGTGTTCATTACCTCTTCGATCCCCTCTCCTGTAACCGTAGAGATGTTAAACTCTGCTTCACCTATTTTCCTGAACTCCGGCCTGTCAGCTTTATTTGCAACCACAAGCAAAGGAAGCTTAAAGTTGTCTCGAATTTCCTCAAGCAGGTTTTCCTGATCTTTAATCTCGTAACCGCAGCTTTCGCTGGGATCAATCATAAACATTACGACCGCATCAAGAAACTGGATAGCAGTAACTGCCTGCCGTTCGATATCATTCCTCTCGGACATGGGACGATCAAGCAGACCCGGAGTATCAATAACCTGATATCGAACCCCTTTACGAGTTAAATGCCCTATTGTAACTCCTTTCGTAGTAAAGGGATAAGGAGCTATTTCCGGACTTGCACCGGTAACTTTTGTGACAAAACTCGATTTTCCTACATTCGGGTAGCCCGCAATCACAATCGTAGGTTCGTCATTGACTTCCGGAAGTTTCCTTAAGAGATTTCTGGCTTCGTTGAGGAAAAGAAGGTCTTTATTAATAGACTTAATAATTGAGGCAAGTCTTCCGAAAGCCTCTTTTCTTACAGGTTCGGGAATGTCCGAATTCCGAACATTTCCAACATAGTCCCTTGCAACTTCATGAATCTTCCTGCTGGCCCAATCTATGGATGCAAGAGACATTTTAAGTTTTTCTACACCGACGAGGATATCTGTAAGTTCATAGTAGAATTTAGGTAATTGATCGAAACTGGGGAAACGCCTGACAATGTTTGATAGGTTATCCGTAAATATATTTGCTGCTGTTAATATCATTGATTCGTTTGCCCTGAGTCTGCTATCTCTACTGTCGATAGTTTTTCCTGACATCGCTCTTGCTGCCCGTTTGAAAGCTTTATTAATTAATTCATCTGAAGTAGGAACTGTATGGATTTTTTCAAATATCATTTGGACTATACCCCCTCGGGTTCTATTGACTTCGATAATATATTTATATATGAAGGTTCTTAACAAAATAATACGCTTAGATTTGTCATTATAATATGAAATCAAAATTAATATAAAGCATAAAACCAGCTGGATGTTCAAAAGAGTACCGGACTCTTTTTATATTTGTAATAGTAATTGTAATGGGAATTATAATCATTAATTATGGAAGATTATAGTTGCACAGATTTTGCCCGTCTCATGTCATACATCATCCTTATAAGGGTATATTAAATTGATGGTGGAAGTATGGAACTCACTCCAATTCAAAAAGACATAATAATCGCATTAATTAACCTTCAGCGGCAAAAGGATAGAGCAATTAAGGGGGAAGAGATTGCCGAGCTTATCCAGCGTAATCCTGGAACCATCCGCAACCAGATGCAGTTATTAAAAGCTCTGGGGCTGGTGGAAGGAGTCCCCGGACCAAAAGGAGGATATAAACCTACAGGTTCAGCATACGAGTCCTTGCGCATTCAGCAGCTTAAAAATGAGACTGTTGTCCCACTTTACAGAAACAACTTTATTGTCAATGGTACCACTGCCGCTGAAATCAGTTTTACTACCGTCAGGAATCCCGACGCCTGTAACGGAGTTGTACGCGTGATAGGAAACATTAAAGACTTCATAATTGACGATAAGATTCAGGTTGGCCCAACACCTGTAAACCGTCTGATAATCCGTGGGGAAGTCACAGGAAGGGATGACACTAGCAACGCTATTCTATTCAATATTACCGAAATGGTATCTCTTCCTAAAAAGCATGTAAAACATTATATGAAATACCCCCCACTGCTTGTGAATTTAAATGCCAGCATTCAGGAAGCAACCAGACTTTTTATCAGAAATAATGTACATGGAGCACCTGTTGAGGACAAGGGAAAAATCGTCGGGATAATTACATATACGGACATTGCCCATGCCATTGCTCAGGGAAAACCGAACGTTAAAGTTAAAGATATCATGACAAAGGAGCTGATTACTGTTGATGGGGATATGCAGCTCTACGATGTAGTCAAACTCTTCCATAAGTATAATGTGGGAAGGCTTATTGTTACAATCAACGGCGTACCCAAGGGGACGCTGTCGAAAACCGATGTCCTGAACGAACTTGCAGTCTATTGAAATCGGATTTCACACATTTTTTTTATTTTTTTAAATAACATTAATTCCTTTTCATGCTTTCATGTCGGGCAGTTAGCTCGGCTGCTATTTCATCAAGGGTAATATTATTTGCTGCGAGTAACACCAGAAGATGAAAGATCAGGTCTGAACTTTCTGAGATGATCTCTTTATGGTCTTCATTCCTGACCGCAAGAATAGTTTCAATAGATTCCTCTCCGACTTTTTCAAGGATCTTGTTCACACCCTTTGGGTGATTCATAAGCTTGCAGACATATGAACGTTCGTCATAATTCTGTTTTCTGTCCAGAATAATCTCGTATACTTTGTTAAGGATTGATAAATCAGCATCCGACATTTTAACACCTGTTTTATCGAAAAGTGCAAAATTTTAAAAAAATAAATCGAGGTTTTTAAACCTTTCTAGGATCAGTTATTTCTCCTGTCAGAGCTGATGCTCCTGCAGTAGCGGGCGAAGAGAGATACACAAAGGACTCCGGGCTCCCTTCCCTACCTTTGAAATTACGGTTAGAGGTTGCCAGACCAACTTCTCCTGCACCAAGTAGCCCGAAAGAACCACCCCTACAGGGCCCGCAGCAGGGGGATTCCACGATTGCGCCTGCATTCATAAGCTTTTCTATATATCCAGCCTTTAACAGCTTCATGTATTCTGTCCTTGAGGCGGGGACTACAAGCAAACGCACGCCTTTTGCTACCGGCTCATCGCCCATAATATCTGCCATTATTTTGATATCTTCGAACCTGCCATTAGTACAGGAACCAACGAAGATCTGGTCAAGTTTGATACCCTCGACCTCAGTTACAGGTTTTACGTTATCAACATTATGAGGGCAGGCAACCTGAGGCTCCAGATCCGATACATCATAGTAACGGGTTGCAATATATTCCGCACCTTCATCGGATTTCCAGTATGGATCAAATTCGTAGTATAGAACCCTCTCTTTGAGGTAAGCTGCAGTTACTTCATCGGCTTCTATTATGCCTGCTTTTCCCCCCATTTCGATTGCCATATTGGAAATGGTCATGCGCTCCGGAATAGACAGAGAACGGATTGTTGAGCCCGCAAATTCGGCAGCCATATACCTGGCACCTTCTACCCCGACATCACCAATCAGATGAAGGATGAGGTCTTTTGAGTAAACTCGTTCCGGCAAATTGCCTTTTACTTCAAAACGGAAAGTATCGGGTACTCTAAACCAGAGTTTACCTGTGGCAAAAACAGCTGCCATATCCGTAGATCCTATACCTGTAGAAAATGCCCCCAGGGCACCATATGCACATGTATGCGAGTCAGAGCCAACTATAAGATCACCTGGCAGAACATGCCCTTTTTCCGGGAGAACTTGATGGCATACTCCTTCATAAACGTCGTAATTTAAAATTCCCTGCTCCTCAGCAAACTTTCTGAGCATTATATGATTTGCTGCAGAGTTAATGGAATCCGCAGGAACCTGGTGATCAAACACGATCACTATTTTCTTAGGGTCCCAAACTTTTTTTTCTTCTTTGTCTCTCATTATCTCGTAAAAGCCCTGGACTGCTAGCGGACCTGTAATATCATGCGTCATTGCCAGGTCTACGTTTGCCAGCACGAAATCCCCGGCTTTTACTGAACTTCCGGCGGCTTTCGAGAAGATTTTTTCCGAAATTGTCATCGGACGATTTTCATTACCAGACATTCCGCTCATGCGGAATAACACCACTTTCTAATAAATAAATCTAATTGATGTTTTTGTATTATTGTTAGGAGAGTGATGAAGTAGAAGACCCCATGCGGGGATTCAGCGGAAATTTAGTCAATATAAAATAATAATTAATAAACAATTAAATAACTTTATATTAGGTTATTATCTCTCCACAATAATAGTGGCTCCTGTGCTATCGTGGACTACATAAATATATCCACCTTTCCCCAAATTCTCTTTTACATGTTCAGGGCCGTGGTCACCCCTCTTGAAGTCTACATAATTTTCATATACTGCCAGCACGTCCTCAAGCTCCGAGACATATCTGCGGAGGAGCTTTTCTGCCAGTTTTCGGCTGTCTTCCGGAGAGATTGGATTCCCAAGACCTTCACACTCACAGGTACACAATTTTAGCTCTTCGAGATAAAAAGGATAGGTCTTGCAGAGCATTGGACGCACCGGGTAAATCCTGCATCTGCATGTGCTTTCATCATAGAAGATGCAGTCACCATTTGTTTTACGCCTGAGTGCCCACCCAAATACATGAATATTGTCTTCAGTTCTGCCCTCTCCGTCTCCTGGTTCATCATGTTGAGAGGTTTCAAGATGTGGTTCAGGTACATAAGGTCCTGCAAGCTCAAGTTTCGAGAGACCCGTGAATTCCCTGATTTTCTCAATTTCGGGAGGGATTAACATTACCCTGTTATCCCCAAAAGCCTGCCTGCAGCATTTTCCACAGTGAAGGCAGGAAAAACCGATTTTTCCGATTTCCAATACAAGTTTTTCCGAGTCCAGTTTGCGAGCTGATTCTATTTCCTGTTTGAGGTTGTCAATAAGCAGGAGCTGGAAGTTCGTCTTTTCGGTTTTTTGTTGATCACCCGAACTGGAAATTGTCATAAAAGAATTCTTATCTTGCAGGTACATCAAGTTAACGCGCTTGAAAATTAGCTAAGAGCTTAAATTTGAGGTAGATGATCCATCTTCGAATAATATAGACTTAAATGATACAGAAAAATAAAAAGCATATTTTTCTGTTATAATAATAAAGTATATCAGGAACTGATTTTAATTAAGTTTATATGTGGCAGCCATTACTAAAAAAGTTCGAAAAATATCCTGCGCAGGTAAAAGTGCTTAAATTGCTTTTCGAGCGCGGGTTTCAGGTTAACGAGGAAGGAAAAGTCACTTCCGGAAGTATTGAGATAGCACACACCCAGCTTGCAAAAGAAGCAGGTGTGGATAGGCGCGTTGTCGATGCAACCACAAAAGCAATAGTCTCGGACGAACTGCTGAGCACTATTTTTAAAAATGTCCATTCCATACCCTTCCTGAGGGATGTTGCCCCTTCTCTCGGATTAGGAGTTATTATTATTATTCCGGAAAATGCCGCCCATGTGGGCATCCTGGCTGAAGTAGCCGGCCTGATCGCCAAACACAATGTAAGCATTCGTCAGGCAGTCTCAGATGATCCCTTTCTTACCGATAACCCCAGACTTACAATCATTACCGACCGCAAAGTCCCCGGAGACCTTGTTGACAAGATCTCAACTTGCCCTCGGTAAAGGGAGTAAGTATTTACTGAAACAGATATTTGTGCTGCCGAGAGACGGAGAGTAATCTTAAAAGAATTGCTTAGAAACATTTGTCTCCCAACTATGAAGTTTGAACCTAAACGACTCAAACTGAGATCAATCTTCCTGGATAAACACAAGGGTCTTTGCGATAATATCGTGAAGGGCCTGCTTTTTTTTAGTAAAGAACATCATCAGGAATCCCGCAAAGAAAGGAACTGCCGCCAGGAATTTCCCTAAGAAGCGCTTTGTTGCCTGCATAAAGGAAATTTTATTCCCATCGAGATCGGTTACAATGAGATTCATGGCTTGCTTTCCTACTGTACCCTTCCTGGAAGAACTTTCCTGAAAAGCAAAATAACTCCAAATCATAAGAAAGATAACTATGTTGAAAAAAGAACCATCCATAATTCCTAAAATGAACTGAATGAATACGATGAAGAGGATAATTACGAAGACATCGATTATAGAGGCTACAAACCTCCTGAAAAAGCCTGAATACCATTGCACACTTATCCCTCTAAGGTATTTTATACATTAGATAGGTCTCAATATAAAATTATCCGTAAGAGCAAACCATCGTTAGACATTCAAAACACGCGAATGGTCAAACTACTTTGTTTCACTTAAACCAATCGGTTTCTATCAGACCGATCAATTATAGTAAATTTTCAACCTTTTAACAAATGAATGCTGGAATTTCACTGTGCTTTATTCTCTGTCCTGACCTATATCTCAAATATCCGTTCAGCACTCTGTTCATAATAATCGTATAGTTTTTTTCCCCAGTCAATTGCTCCGGGCTCAAAACATAGAATATATTTCCGGTCAAACATCGCATTTTTTGGGAAAAGAGCTATTGCCATGAAATTATCTGCGGCCGTAATGGCGGGTATCCTTTCACAATCAGAGCAGATAAAGAGTTTAGAGTTTTTCATTTCAATAAATTTCTCAGTTTGCTCCCTATAATCCTCTGCCCATCTCTTCAGAATCATCTCAGGAAGAATCAACGATACGGACGCCCCTTTTTCGGCAATTTTAAGATAAAAGGAAGGAAAAAGAGGATGAAAATAAGGAATCACAGCCTCTAGTTGTCTTGCTTTTTCAGCGTTTTCCGTATACTCCGGGATGAGTTCAAATATATGGTCAATTTGGGATTCGATTAAAGTGCAGTGTCCTAATTCATGAATTCGACTCCGGAAAAAAGGTGGAAAACCACTCAGATCCCTATCTGCCCAATAATCCGCATTTTCCTCCAGGACATAAATAGTATCAATCAGGGGCTTCATTTTTTCAGCTATAATTTTCCCTATTTCACTGAGGCAGTAGAGGTTCTTTTCCTGGACTACAAGGTGTTGTTCCTTAAGCTTTTTAACTTGAGGTTGAACCGATGTTGCACTGGCATTAAGCCTCTTTTTAATAGTTTCTATGTCCTTTGGTCCTTCAAGCAGAAGGAGAAGTACATTAGTCCTTTTTTCAGATAGAAGAATCAGATCTAATAGAGAATTTTCCATATTATGCACCTGAATAGTATACCTGCAGCTCCCTTCAGATATTCGAAAAACGAGACAATCCCAGAAAAAATAAAATATAATCGTTTGTATATAAAAGGTAAAAAATTAGTTACTAATATACTTTTCCCTTACGGTTATAGACTTCCAGAATTTTCATTTATTTTTTTTTGAATAGGTGACGTTTTCTTCAAAAAAAACCCTCTATTCAGTAACTTAATTTCAAAATGTTATTTAACATCTATTTTTCTGAGAGGATTGCAAAAATTGACATTTAGAATTATTTTATTCAGAATAAATAGTTATAGTCAATTTTGGAATATTTAAAATAAGAAAAATATTATTTTGATGATTCTAATTCCAGGTTTTCCTCCTGAAAATTAGAACAATGTATTCAAAAGGTGCAACGATTAAATCTTATTGTCTTAATAAACTATTAACATTAAGAGGAAGGTAAATGGCAAAAACAGTAAATGTCATTCTAGCATTGTTAATCACTTTTGTAATTATTGTAGTATCCGGTTGTTCCGGGACTTCAAATACAACCAAAAATATGACAAATGTACCTCAACAAGCTCCAAACTTAACTGGTAATCTAACGCCAGAATCCAACGTGCAAGTATATCCTGCTAACAAAACCGAAATTAACGAATCAATTGAAGATCCTGAGAACATAGCCTCCCCGAGAATTGTTAATGCAACTTATGTAAAACCACCGCAGCCAGCTGAAAGAGAAGCGAGTGAACAGACATACACTTCAATCAATTTCAATAACTCTTATCAAAATACGCCTGTACAGTCAGGTTCTCAATCAGCTTCTAAATTGAATATAATATCGACAAATAATTCAAGTACAACAGTTGCGAACAACACAACCCTAGTTGGCAATCCTCAAAGAGAACTGATTCTCATACAGAACCGTACATCAAGTAATGGAACTATAACCGTCAAACATAATTATTAAAAAATAAATAGAGGATAAATCAAAGAAATGAAGTTACTTATATCATATCGGGTAAGACCTTTGATTGCGTACAATAGTCACAATCACATTTAGTCCCTTCAGCCGGTTTAAACATCCGCACAATATGTAAGTTCATTTCTGCTATTCTTATGATCTCTTCTAAAACCTTTTCTTTTTGTAACATTATCTCCACGCATGTCGGGCTTTTCATCCTCTCACTTTGGAATTCCGTATATTCCAAGGCTAAAGTTACTAAAGCATGTACCACTAACATCGCCATCCAGAAAAAACATTGCAATAATTTGACCAGAGACGGGGGTTCACTGGCTAAGTTGTCTATTATTTCACAGGTATTTAAAGTTTGTTTTTATAATCGATTTTTATCTCGACTCCATTTTCCTCGGAAAATAGAAGCAGAAAGATTGATTGTAGAGAAAAACAGGTGCTACCAAATATAATCTCAGTAAAAGTACGTTTTATGGATATGTTTATCAAAGTGGCAGTTAACTGTACTATGTTGCAATGAAGAAAGCTAAGCTATTTATATTCCTTATATTAACCATCCTTGCTGCAGGTCTTGTATACGGCTTGTACGAATATCGAGAGTTTACAGCTGTACCTACTGGAAGGCTTGCTGCTGGCAGTTACTACCCTGAAATGCCACCGGATAGTCATCACTATTATTTACAATTACCAATTGAGCACAATAATCCTGAATTAAGTAATTTCACTGGCTTCTACATTTTGAGTCCAAACTTCAAACCGGGTGGAGAGGTGATTT